>JAGQVA010000191.1 GCA_020438265.1 Bacteroidota bacterium | reverse complement strand
GAAGTTGGGGAGTCTAAACTCAGACTAGTCGCGGACTGATATGTTTTCCGAGCCTGATCAGAAGCGAAAAAAGCAATAACGATGAGAAAAAGGGTTAAAGATCTTAATAGTCTTGTCATAGGTTTTCGGTTTACAAAGTTTAGATAGGTAAATGAAATGAGGTCTCCAGGAGACCCTGAGGCCCCATCTCCCTATCAGTATTTTTAATAACAGAGGATTTCTTGTTTCCTAACTGGAAGAAGAGTATCAACAGGTCAAAACATTTAGGTTCAACGTCGTGGAGAGAAACCTAAAGTTGGTAACATAATGATACTATTTAACGGGTCTGCTCTCAGCTGCTCCAGACTACCAATAAACTGAAAGTCATAGGCGATAGCAATCCTACGTCCTTGGTAATTCATAAAAATCGCCGGGGAAAAGCTAAAAGCGACTTTGGGTTTGGCTGTAGCAAAACTGCTGATTTCCGACATTAGGAGAGCGGTTCCACCAGCAATCCTTACCGATACATGCACATTTGAATTCTGTCCATTATCGATATTCAGCGCAAAATTGGGATTAAGGATGGTATTTTCAGCAACCTGCGCAAGCGTAAAGCCTCCAGGGGTATGAAATAGGCCCAAAGATATTCGTGCATCTACATTTAACCCTGGTTTTCTAATCAGTGGCTTAAACCGATCAAGAGCAAATGAAAAGCCTTGATACCTGGAATTTCTGAGTTTACCTTCAGTATCAAGATATCCCATTCTAATTTCTGTTCCTGCAGGTTTACTTTTTTTGATTTTTTGGGTTTTCGGATTTGTCTGATACTCACTCTTACTTGAAAACTGAGCCTGAGCAAAAGTGAAAGAAAAGCTGAGCAAGGCGATGATGATGAATTTACCAGAATAATTTTCCATGATATTGATGAGAATTAATTAAGGGTTAAACCGAGTTTGATTGATATACTTTCCCCAGGCTGTAATCAGTATCTGGTTACAGAGGAGTTTTAAAAAGCTTGATTTATTTTCTTATTTGGTTAGTCTTTTTCTTTTGAAAAAAGTACCGTTTAGACTGAAAAAAATTATTTTTTATCGAGTTTTCACTATTCGTAAAGGTGTCTTACCATTCATCTTTAGGATGAATACTCCATCGGGAAGGTCTGAGATCGAAATTTTGTTGTGATTATGCTTTAATTCTACCGTCTTCCATTTCCGACCATCTACACTGTATATTTCCAAATAATTTCTTTGTGTATCATCAGAGACATTTACCCAGATAAAATCCTTTGCTGGATTAGGATATAATTTATAAGGCATATCTGAGGTCAGTTCTATAAGCTTACTGAAAGAAATGTTCCCATCTAGGTCAACGGCTTTGATGCGGTAATAAGCAATATTTTCATCTGGTTGTTGATCCAGGAAGAAAAAGTCTTCAGAATAGTTAGTACCTCCATCAATATTACCAATAGAGGAAAAATCTCCTTCAGCTTTCTTTCTTTCTATTTCAAAATAATTGATAAATTCAGGGAAGTTTACCTGCCATTGGAGCAAATTCCCTTCTTGAGTTGGCTCTCCTTGTACAAACTTCCAGTCTATGGGTAAAACCGTTGGGCAAAAATTGCTATAGTCATTCAAAATATCTGTAGCGGAAAGTTCATGGTTGGAAATGACCAGATCTTTGATAAATCCAGAAGAAGCTTCGTTTGGATATGGCCCACCAGGATAACAACCAGTAACCTCAACGGTATCCCTAAAAAAGACAATTTTATTAAAAGGTGCCTGCGGTATATAGCGCTCCCGGTGATCAACAAAGCCTCCAACATAAGAGCCATTTACATAAACCTTGAACTGGTCACTGCAATTACGGGTAAAAGTCAGACGATAATAATCAGAAGTATTAAAATAGTTTAAAGGACTAAGACTTGCTGTATCAGGGACACAGAGCGACCAAAACCCCAGCCATACTGTATCAACCAGATGCCAAACAAATAGTTTCCCATTTACATTAGGAGATTCGGTCCAAAGATTTATTCCGGAATCATCAGTATATCCAAAGCTAAACATTCTAATCCATGGGTGGGCAGTCTGCCCTGGTCCGGTAATTGGATTATCATAATTCCAGGTAAACTGAATGCTGTATTCGCAATTCATAAACCCGTTGGGAATGTCGAAGGAAAGACCAGCGTTGGTTTCGTATTCATATCCCAGAAAATTTCCTCCACCAGCGCAAGTAGTAACAGGTATGGATCGATTAACGAATGTACCCGTCTGACCAAGGCCATTAGGCCAGGGGAATAGGTCAGCGGTACTATTTGATGCTTCGGTATAGTCTGCCGTCAGAGGATAATAGTATGAGGTTTGTCCGAATAGTTCTGATTGAAATAAATACAGACAAATAAAAATGATTGATAGGTAAATAGATTTCATGATGATAAATAATTTAAAATAATTGTGTTCATTCAAAATACTTAGTAGGTTTAGAATGGGAAAAGTACCGGATCCAAATAAGATTTAGGAAAATTTTACATTTTTCTCAAAATGTGGTACTTTTTCTGATATTGTCCTACTAAAACAAAAAAACGTGACAAAGCAGAATATTCTGGACGATTTACACTTGATTAAGAGAATCAAATTAGGAGGTAAGGAAGGAGAAAAGGCAAAAAAAGACTTATACAACGCCTGTAAAAGCTACAGCTACAATTACCTGATGGGTGATAAGCTCAAGATGGCACAAGAAGAAGCTCAGGAAATATTTTCAGAAGCAATTGTTGCCATTTTTTTTGCAATCCTAAACGACAAATTTGAAAAAAAAAGCTCTTTTCGGACCTTCTACACCAGTATTCTGAATAACAAGTTAAAAGATTTTCTGGGGCGAAAACATAAACTTCAGAATATAAATTGGGAAGATAAAACTACACTTGATTCCAGAACCAGTGAAAGAGAAGAAGAACTATCCGACAAGGAAGGATTTCAATTAGTAGTGAGAATATTTACCAGTTTGGCGGCCCAAACCCTTCCTCAGGATTTTTTTGACCTGCCCTACGAAAAACAAATCAATTCTTCTTTTTTCGAAGAAATTGAATGCCTCAATTATTACAGGATGCGGACCGAAGGATTTTCCTGGGAAGTGATTGCTGAACGAAAAAATGAAACGATTGAAGCAGTTAAGAAAAAAGAAGGGCGATGTTTAGAAAAAATCAAGAAAGTTTTGTCCAAAAAATTTCCCAGAGAGCACCAAATTCTACTACGTACATTCACAAGAAAAAAATTTAGAAATGGATGAAAGCATAAAAAAATACCTTGCTCAGGAAATGGATGAGCAGGAAATAGAGTGGTTTGAAGCAAAGATGGCCCAAGATGATACATTACGCAAGGACGTAGAGGAACTAGCAGCTTCTCAGGAAGCAATAGAAAAATTTCAAAGATACATGATTCGTAAGCAGCTAGAAGCTTATGAGGATGAATCCGATCCAACAGATTCAAATGACGATGATTCCTTAAAAAATTGGCGAAAATACTTATTTTCTTTCCTTATCCTTTTCACTATTCTGGGAGGAGCTTACTATTCGATCAGTAATAAATCCAATACTACTGAATTGGATGAATCAAATACAATTGAACTGGATTCACTTCTGTCTAGTTGTGCCTGCCCAGGGGTAAGGGGAAGTTATCCTCAGCCAGTTCCAGCTTTGTCTAAAATATGTAAAATATTCAACAATCGAGACTATCAAAAAGCTATTACTTTTTTTCAAGACAGTCTTTCCACCGACCCAGACTCTGTCCATACTTACACCATTGTGGTGGCTATGGCCTATTATAAAATGGGGAATGAAGTTCAAGCGATTGCCTCGCTTCGGGAAGTCGAAACAAATAATTACGACTGCCATGCGTTTGCTAAGACTTTCCTCCAGAATATTCAAACCCAATAAATTATTTTTTAGCAATTTCAAGGGGTCTATAACTTCCGTAAGCAGTAAAAGCAGCCCAGAAGAAAGGATGGGAAAAGTTAAGCTTACTATTTCTGAGTTGACGATTTAACGTCATAATTTTAGCGTTTTGTAAAGCAAGATCTTTAGGGATTCCCGCCATCAAACTCTCATAAAATTTTATCATCAAATCAAAAGTAGCCAAATCATCCATACTCCATTGCGTAGCAACTATACTTTTCACCCCGCGAAGAATAAAACCACGAGAAAGGCTGGCTACTCCTTCTCCAGCCAGCACTGTCCCCGTAGCACTCTGGCAGGATGAAATGACAATCATTTCAGTCCGGAGCGAAACATCCGGAAAATTACCAAGACAAAGCACAGAAAATGGCTGGCCCTCAAAAAAAATCAGTGAACTGTCCGGAAATTCGTTGTCTGCTACTGCGTGACTGGCAATATGTACAATTTTGTAATCCTCCAGATGGGCTAATAGGCTATCTAGCGTTGCTCCTGATCCTATAAAAACTTTTTTATTGGAAATAGGAATTTCTTCCACTTCTTTTCGGTTAAAAATTATTGAAGGAAAACTAAAACGTTTTCTTCCCCATTTGACTGTCTTACCTACTAAATTCTCCAATCCTGGGGCAACTCCCAAGAAATCTTTTCTTGGAGCTTTTTCATGCAAATCCTGAGCTATTTGTCTCGAAAGAGTAGCAGCAGAATATTCATACATAAAGGCATGTTCCTTAATAGCAAAAGGAAATTGCATATAATCCTTACCATTTACATCCTCACTAAGCAACATACCAAAAGGAATATATGACAAAATCCCATCCGGAATAATAATGATTCGGGAATATTTCCTTTCAGTTAACACAGGTTCCAACAGTTTTTGGTACAGTTGTCGGGCTGGAAAGGTAAACTTGGGCGATCCTGTTTTCGATGCCTGTGTGATCATTAAATCTATCCAATCACTTATAGAATCACGGGATTGGGCCATCATACTCAAACCTTTCTCCGAAACGATAAAAGTATACAGCTCTTTCTCTCCTAAAAAGTATTCGACCATGATCTGGTCATCCACCAGTAAATGCTCCTGAATATACTGAATCGAGGGGATATCATCCTCATATCGAAACCGATAATATTTGAGATATTCATTTTTCACCACCCTAGCCAAAGAATCTTTTGCCCGATAAGCTTGATCTATCTGATCCTGATAATAGGTGGCTTGTGGTGAGCCAGGTACGTATCTGTTATAAACAAAGCTAAAGTTTTTCAGAGTATTAATACGGTTGTCTAGTTCGCTTTCCAGATTCCACACCGAGTCAATCACTCCACCAATACTCTTGATTTGGATTTGGGTTATACCCCTCAGTAATACGTTGGCACGGTTAGCTTCAGCCCTGTAGAAAGCCTGTTCTTCCGATTCTCCCAGTTTACTGACCAATCTCAAATAACTATCCGTTAACTGATTACTGTAACTCCCTACCATCAATCTTACTGTATCGCTATAACTCAGCGCTTTAAGTTTATCCAATAAGTCAAAGACAAGCTCGTAAGTTGGTAGCAATTTTTTAAGCTCTATGGGGTTCTTCTTATCAATGATTTCCCAAAGACTATTAATTTTTGCCTGTAAGGTTTCGATCAATTCAATCCTTAATACCACTTTTTCAATCTTAGGATTTTCAAAATATGACCCAGGACTAAAATCCATACTGTTATGTTCAAGGGCCTTTTGGTAATATGATAAAGCCTTGTAATGCTGATTCCTACCTGCATAAGCTTGCCCTATTCTAACATAACTTTCTACGAGATCAAAACCCGTTGCCCCCAATTTAAGGTAGGCGGACTCGAGCGCTTCCATCTCCAATATAGCTTCGTCAAACCTGTCTTGTTTAAACAAAACCATCGCCTGATTAAACCTTGCGTTCAAAATGGGTTCGTTAACTTGACGCCCGTACTTTTGTTCAATTTCAACAACTTTGTTATTAAGCTCTGTTGCTTTGTCAAATTTCCCCCAAGCCTGATAAACCAACGCTTGATTCCCCCACACACGAGCCTGCATGGAATCCTGTTTTAACTGATCTTTATTGGTAAAAAATGCTAAAGCTGAATCCATCTCTTTTAAGGCCAGTTGGAAGTTCTTTAAAGCCATTGAATCAAGCCCAACTGCCTTAACCATGACCCCAATATGGTATGTATACAACCCTTGATTATTCAACGCAGAAGCTATGTCAATGGAATCCATTTTCTCCTTTGCATTATTTTTCCTTAAAAAGGTAGTTATTTCCAGAGCTTCCTCTAATAAATCAATTGCTTTGTACTGTTGAAACAAAAATGCATAACAGGGCCCGACATTCACACAAGCCATAGCCCTACCCACACTTTTCCGGTAAGGAATTTTATTGGAGAGTTGCTCAAAAGTCTCAATCCCTTGGTCAAATCGGTAAGACATTACATAACCTCCAATTATATTTGCTCCTGCCAAATACGCCGAATCGTAATGGCCTGCGGCATTAAAGGTATTCATTGCTTTCTCAAAAGTGGGTATTGCAGCAGGACGTCCTTTAGAATTTGTAGTATCTAAAGCCGCTCTAAATAAACCATGTCCTTCTCGGGCTAGCTTGGGATCAACTATTATCGTATCTCCTTCCAAAGATTTCTCTTCCAAACAACCATATCCCCCCAAAAAACAAGTCATGGCAATGACTAAAAAAGGAATCATTTTTTTTATCAAAGACATAATGAAAAAATTTTCAAGTATAAGTTCTTAATCTCACAAAAATTAATCTCCTATTTCAGACAACCATAAGGTAAAGCCCAAAAATATCGTTTCTCTGACTTTACAGAAATAGTCATTACTACTAATGCGAGTTCTTTTGAAACAAAATTTTTATTAATGAAGATTTTCCCTCATTGAGGGATATATTGATAGGTAAAATCTAAAAAACATTTACAATATAACGGAGATTTATGAGAAATCAACAGGAATACCGAACTTTTTAGGTAGATACTAATTTTCTAATAATCCAAAAATGCTATTTAGCATTTTTTTTCTATCAATATAAAATACTGTATAATAGAGAAAAAATTTACTCTACCCAACTAAAAAGGGGTAGAATTTGAAAAAAAGAAAGGAAGCGCGATTTTCGTGTTGCAAAACCAAAAAATCAAAGCGCCTCCTTATGCAAAAATATTGCAACAGTGAAATTACAAGTATTTTCGATAAGATTCCTATAGTCGAAAACCTGGCCCGGAAAAAATTTGTGGTCCTATTCGTTTTAGCCATGATTAAAACCCGGGCTGTTCAGTTCTGTGAAATTGCCCAGGCTCTCAATGATAAGGTGAAGGCCATCTCCAATGAAGTACGGATTCAGGACTTCTTTCGAGAAGTTCCTTTAAATTATGAGCAAGTAGCCTTATTATTAGCTGCCTTTCTGCCCCGGCGGGGAAAAGTTACCTTATGTATAGACCGCACCGAGTGGGATTTTGGCAAATGTCAGGTCAATATTTTAATGATTGTGGTCAGATGTAAAGAGATTACCCTTCCCTTATATTGGGAACTATTAGAGAATAACAGTGGGAATTCTCATACCGATGATCGGATTGACTTATTGAAAAAATGCATTGAACTCTTAGGGGCCAAACGGATTGGCCTTTTTCTAGGCGATCGTGAGTTTATTGGTCATCGGTGGCTTAAGTTTTTGACCTCACAAGGCATTCGATTTTGTGTTCGTGTTCCTAAACACCACAAGATCACCCAATGGATCGAGGGGGATACCGAAGAAAAAAAGGTTGAGCAGTTATTAGCCAAACGAAAAACGGTTCGGATCAGAGATTGTATGGTCGATGGTGTCTGGGGAAGTATGTATGCCAAAAGGGTTCCAGACGATATTTTGTTTGTATTTGGTACCGCAAAAATGGAATATCTGGACCAATTGTATCAGAAACGATGGACCATAGAGTGCTTTTTTCAGAACATCAAAAAACGGGGCTTTGACCTCGAAGATACCCATTTACAAAAAACATATAAACTCAAAAAATTGGTCGCAATGGTTTGTATTGCCTATGCTTTTTGTGCCAATATGGGATTACATCATCATAAAATGGTAGAGCCAATCCCAATCAAAAATCATGGGTATAAGGCCAATAGCTTTTCCAGAAAGGGGATTAATCTCATTCGGGAAGGATTAAGACGTGATTGGAAACGCAATAGCGAGCTTTTTTACGATTTTGTCCTTAAATTTCTCAGATGGATCCAAATCAATCCGAATAACTTACCGCTACCCCATTTTTAGTTGGGTAGAGTATGGATTATTATTAAAATATGCACATTTATTCTTAATAAAACATTGACAGATATTTACCAGAAACTTGTAGATGGAAAGAAAAAAATTGAGGATGGGGAAATAAAATACTCAAGAGGTGCTCGTAAATTCTCAAAGATTAAACAGATTCAGAGGACCCCTGTTGTTGGTGCAGTTTTTACTTTATTTGCGAAGCAAAAGATT
>JAGQVA010000190.1 GCA_020438265.1 Bacteroidota bacterium | reverse complement strand
TTTCAAACATTTTCATTAGAAAATTCTCCCGAAAACGGCCTGGACTGGCTGCGCGGCACCTGGCAGGGAACAGCCCTGCAAATCAATCCTGCCAACCATACCTGGACCATTGACTTTACCTATTCTCCCGGAGCAGAAGAACCCTATATCATTAATTATCCTTCCATTCCCTGCGGCGGTCATTGGGAATTGGTTTCTCACGATTATCATCGCGCTGTTTTTAAGGAGCATATTACAGATGGGATTTATCTTTGCGCCAATCAGGGGACTGTGATTATCACTTATGTAGATGAACAACATATTTCCTTTACCTATTTTTTAAGCGGGAGTGATAAGCTGGATAGTTATGCGACCTTGCGGAAGGTGAGGGGGAAGGATTTTTAGGTGTTGAGTCTTTATCAAAAGGTCGGTCTTAAATAATCATAGCTTTTTATACTTGTATTTTCTTGCCAAATCATCTAACTTGCTTTCAATCAAGATGCAATTCTGTTTTTAGCTTTCTCTGAATACATTAGATTTACCTCTTTACCACAAAAGAGGCTATTAGTTCTATACTTAAGCCTTAGTTTATGCAGACTAACCCCCGTAAAAATGGTTTTGTTGAAAAAACCAATCACAAAACCTTGCACGTCCTTTCCGTCTTGTTTGATACCTTGATCGCTCATCAGGAAATTCCTGTTTTTCGGGGAGCGATGGCGGAAAAAGTAGGATTTGAACACGAATGGTTCCATAATCACAATAATTCTGAGGATGGCTCGGATTTTCACTATCGTTATCCTTTGATTCAGTACAAACGACGTGGACATCAACCTGAGCTTTTAGCCATAGGTCAGGGCGTGGACGCTGCCAGAATGTTTTTTGAGTCTCTCGATTGGAAGATGAAAATCAAGGGCGAAATCCGGGATATGCCTATTGAAGAACTGAAACTCAAAAAATACGAACTCAAACTGGAACCCGAGCCTATTTACACTTACCTGATCCACGACTGGCAGGCTTTGAATCAGAAAAATTTTGAGACTTACAAAAAAATGGAGGGCCTGTTTGAAATCATTCGTTTCCTCGAACCAATCATGACTGCCCATATTCTGAGTTTTTGTAAAGGAATCGGCTGGTTTGTAGATGGAGAAATTCAACTCGAAATTGTGGAAATGTATCAACGCAACCAGGCAAATTATAAAGGGATCAGCCCTGCGCTTTTCAATTTTGCTTTTCGGACGAATATTCTGCTTCCGGATCGGATTGGGTTGGGGAAAGGGGCTAGTCAGGGGTTTGGAGTAATTAAACGGAAACGCTTTCGTGAAAAAAGATCAGTATGAATAGAGAAATATTTAATTTATACACCACAACCCTCCTCAAAAGCATCTGGCCGGAGGAAAAAGGCTGGGATTTCCTCTCGTCAGATTTGCGGGAGGCTATGATAGAGGACGAAAATGAACTCATCCACCGAATATGGAAAGAGGCAGACTGGAATCCTGTTCTCAAGCATACAGAAAGCCAGGTTTTATCCCCTTTTGCCTTTTTATATGAAAAATATACCAGACACGAAAAAATCAAAGGCAAGGATTTTTGGACACAGACACAATCGGTTCCTTTTGCATTAGATGCGCCAGCGGATAAGGAGAAAAGTTATTTATTTCCTGTTGAGGATGCAGACAAAAGCAATGAGATAGATGACCTGAAGACTGCTCTCAGAAATTTTCAGTTTAGTGATTACAAAAATGATCTGTTTCTTATAGCTGCAGCGCTGCTTTCCCTTCTGGAAACTTATCTGGGAACATTTCCTCTTCAGAATCAGGAAATTACCCTTTATGAATTTGCGCGGTTAACTGCCGCTGCTGCCGTCAGCTTGTACATCAATCGTGAACAAGGACATCCTGATAAGGAGCTCCTTTTTGTCAAAGTGGATATCTCCGGTATACAGGATTATATCTTTGATGTAGTCAGTGATGGAGCTGCCAAATCGCTGAAAGCAAGATCATTCAGAATTCAGGCCATCAGCATGATGGCCGTGGATTATATGGTCAAAACCTGGGGATTAAGTCCGGCGAATGTGGTGTATAATGGCGGAGGAGTGCTGATTTTGCTAATTCCTGAGAGCCTGGAAGAAAAACTCCCTGAAGTGAGAGAAAAGATCGCCCAAAGTTTGATAGAGGAGAAAGGCAAGAATCGTCCAAAATCAAGCTTCCCGTACTATGAAGTACCAGAATCTTTAAAGATCTATATAGGAGCAGTAAAGGTCAGTGTAAGTGCTCTGGGGAAAGAATTTGGCACTTACTGGGAAAAAGTCGATGAAGATCTCAATCAGCAAAGACTGTGTTTTTATGACAGAATAGACCACAATCTGGTTTTTACACCGTTACCTGCTCAAAACCAGACCAAAAGAAGAGAAGCTGAGCGCGATTTTTTCAAAAAGGGAGTGAAAAGATCTGTTCGAAGAGAAGAAACAAGAGGATACACGGGTTTTAACTGGTATGAAGGTTGTGAGTTTGAACCGGCCAGTAATTGGGGAAACCTCGCCATTGCAGGGTATCAAAACAAAAAGATCATTCCTGACCCTTATGCAGCTTTTCATCGGGCAACGGTATTTCTCGATAAAAAGGACGATGATGAGAAGGAAATTCAGATGCGGTTTAACCAGCCGGGGATTGTAAAAAACCATAAACTGATCCAACCTCAGCCCTTTACCTATCTGGTCAAAGACCTTCCATTATGGGACAAGCCCTTAAAACAAACATTTGATAAAGAATGGCAGGATTACAAAGAGAAGGGAGACCCCTTTATGGAAGAGGATGATCTGGAGCCACATAAAGATCACATCATACAGTTTGGCCATTTGGCCATGTTTGCCAATCAGCGCACCGGTACCGAAAAAATGGCCATTCTCAAAATGGATGTCGATAGCCTGGGAGCTATTTTTCAGTCCAGACATCCGGAGAATTATGAGGGGCCGAGATTACAGGAAGGCCGGACCACATTGGCTCATACTGCTTACCTTTCCCGCGCACTCAAATGGTTTTTTGAAGGATATATAAATCAGCTTTTGATGCTGGAATTAAAGCGTGGGGTGCTAAGTGCCGATTTGCCTGAACAGGATACCTTTCTGGCGGCTTATTTAGCGGAAATAGATAAAAAGGATAAATCACTCAAAGGCACATCTTCAGACAGTTTCAGAAAAGACGGAGTACAAAAATTCATTGACAACCTCTATGTCGTTTTTTCCGGAGGGGATGATATGCTGGTCGTAGGAGCCTGGGATATGGTGATGGAATTTGCCGCCATTGTTCAGGCCGAGTTTGAGAAATTTACGCAGGGAAGAGCTACTATTTCTGCTGGAATGATTCTGGTTAGCCCCAAATTTCCGGTGAGCAGGTTTGCGGACTTGGTAAAAGATGCAGAAAGAAAGGCCAAAGATGCAGCCAGGGAAAAAAATCGAATTTGTGTATTTGATCAGGTTTTGACCTGGGAAGAATACCGAATGGCCCGGAAGTTACGCAACACCTTGTATTATTTGGTAAGCAGGGAAAAAGAAAATCGCGAACCCAAAGCCCTGATCCAAAAAATCCGAAAAAGCATGGTGGGATTTGAGAAACTTCAGGAACAGATTCAGACCAGCAAATCCATCAAATTTCCCCGGCTTTGGCGTCTCCATTATTTCCTTCGCGGAGGAAAAGAAGTCAATCAACCTGTTATCAAAAAAGAAATCATCGAATATTACGACGATTTATTCCAAAAAACATTAACCAAAAGAACCACTCATAACCCTGCCTTAATTGCCGTAGCGGCTCGATGGGCAGAATTTATGAGCAGAAATACTGATTAATAGCTACCTGTTATGTCAAAACAAATAAACGAAGCCAAAGATTATTTTCACGGCGGTTATTACGAAAAACTGCTGCTGGTAGAAGACAAAAATCTGGAAAATAACGAGGAAACCAGGGTAAAAACCCTTAACACCATTTTTGATCAGATCAAAAAACTCATTGAAGAAAAAGGGAGTGGAATCACCACTTCTCAGATCCGGAATATTTTTGGTCGGGTGAAAAATGCAAAAGAACTCTCAGACCTTGTTCTCCTACGCCCCAAACTGGCCTACATCTCCGCCCGGCAGGGAAATAACCGCAATGCCAGGATGATCACTGACTTTATCGGTGATCTGATCAAACGGGTCAATAAACCCGTCCACAAAAAAAGCCTTCAGACCGTCATGGAAGCGATGGTCGCCTATCACAAATTGTATCATCAGAAAAAATCATAATATGAGCAACCCAACTGAAACCAGATATTATTTAACCGGAAAAATATTTATTGAAGGGAAAATCAAAGCGCTAACCGGCCTTCATATCGGCGGGTCAAAGTCAGCGCTGGACATAGGCGGTATTGATCTGGGAGTCATCAAAACAGCTAAAAATGCAGTTCCTTTTATTCCAGGGAGTTCTCTGAAAGGAAAACTCCGTACCATGCTGGCCAGAGAAGGAGGATATAGAAATGTCAAGGAAGATAACGATGCGATCAAACGAATCTTTGGTCATTCAGCAGATGAAAAAGACAGTTCTATGGAAGTGCCAACCAAACTCCTGGTCAGAGATGCTTTTCTGAGGGAAGATGATTTTGAAAAGGAATTTGAAGACGCAGAACTGGATTTTGAATATTCAGAGGAAAAATGGGAAAACACCATTAACCGCAAAACATGAACGGCAGAACATCCCCGGCAAATTGAACGAGTACCAGCGGGGGCCATGTTTGATTTCCAGCTTGTCTACAATATTTATGTAACTGAAGACCAATCTCCCAAAGAAACCCTGGAAGATTTACAACTCATTCGCCAAAGTATGAATATGCTCAAAGACGACTACCTGGGAGGGCATGGGAGTCGTGGATATGGGCGAATTGAATTTAAAGATGTCAAAGCAACTGTCCGCTCAATGGAGGATTATAAACAAGCTGACGTGGGTGAAACCCTCCTGGCTGATGATTTTCTTGGCTCCGACATTGCCAGGGACATCATTCCCGTGAAAATATCTGCCATAGCCGAATCTTAAGTCATCATCATGGAAGTTGCTATTTTTAAATGTCGCCCTGATAATCCGTTCCATTTTGGTAAAACCAGCCTGGAAAATAGTGGAGATATCATCCATTCAGATACCCTCTTTTCGGCTATCGTCAATACCTATCATCAGGTGTATCCTTCAGATGTAGAGAATTTGATTAAGGCTTTTCAGGAAGGACAAATTCGTATTTCCTCAGCTTTTCACTGCCTGGAATATGCTCCGGATCAATATTTCTTTTTCCTTCCCCGGCCGGTAAATTATCAACATACCACAGGAGGAAATGTCAAATCCTTTAAGAAAATCAGGTTTTTCTCCCTGGGAATCTGGAAAAATTTACCAGAAAAAGAAAAACTTCTGAATAATCCCAGGCTGATTCTGGGAGAATCATATCTGGTAACCGAAACGGAATTATATCAGATTGGCCTGCATCCGGATTACCTCAAACCCAACGAATTTCTCCGGGATCAGAAACTGGTGCGCACCGAAATGTATCCCAAAGTCAGGGTTCATGCCTCTGATCAGGAAAATGTATTTTATCATCAGTTTCATATTCAGTTGCAGGAATTACAGACTGTGGAAGAGGAGGATAATCCACATCCCAACAAACAAACACACTTTTATTTTCTTTTGGAAACCCCTCCCGACTCGCCTTTAACAGAGCGCTTTAAACAAAT
Source organism: Bacteroidota bacterium (assembly GCA_020438265.1). Taxonomy (GTDB): domain Bacteria; phylum Bacteroidota; class Bacteroidia; order J057; family J057; genus JAGQVA01. The sequence goes on along the minus strand of JAGQVA010000190.1, from coordinate 2,714 downwards.
CATCCGCTTACTCGCAGATGAAGGAATCGGTGGAGAAAGAAGTGTAGGTTGCGGGACTTTCCGCTCGGTGGTATTTAAATCCGCAGTGGAAATGGGGTTTCCTGCCAGGGATGAAAAAAGCACTCAGTGTACCCTATCCCTGACCATTCCGGCCAGCCAGGATGATTTTGATGCAACAGAAGCCTATCAGCTGGTGTTAAGAGGTGGAGGCTCTTTGGGAATAAAAGGAGAGGCCGAAAACCATCGGCGGCAGATACACATGATTGCGGAAGGAGCTTTGGCCAAACACGAAGTAAAGGGAAAAATGGTCAATCTGGCACCTCCCGATTTTCGCGCTGTTTATAGAAATGGGATGTCTTTTTCTCTTCCCATTCATTTACCATCGAAAACTTGAAAAATGGAAAAGCTGAACTATCAGATCAACATAGAATCTCCCGTTTGCATTGCAGGAAATAAAGCACACGAACTTTCTCCTTACGCTGATTACGTCCTCAGTGATGATTCTCGTGAAATTTTATATATCGATCAGAAAAAGCTCGAAAAGACTTTATCGCAGCCCGATCATCGGCACCTGATTGATGCATATACCGAAGCGTTGACGCAGGTAGATAATAACCGTTCCCGGTTAGAGCTAAAATCTTTCCTCAACAATCATTTGCCTGACGCAGATTTGTTTCGGATTAAGATTAGAAATTATGGGATGGAGCCTCAAAACCGCCTTCCTGTTACATCCATCATTAAAACTGCCTCCCGGCCCTTTATTCCCGGTAGTAGTCTGAAAGGAGCAATCAGAACGGCTCTGCTTTACGACTGGTTGCAAAATACCGGTGAAGGCGAACAGGAATTGACTCATACCTATGATCTGGTCAAACGGTCTTACCGAACCTATCAGGAACTGATTCCGCTGAGGATTCGGAAAAAACGCCGTGAAAGGCTGGAAGGCTGGGAGTTTAAACAACTCAAAGACGGAGAGAGAAAACTGCGTGAGGATATCACATATATGTTGAACGAGCAGCGTTTGTTTGGAAAAATCAACAGTCAGGATTTTTCTCCCGACAGTCAGCATATTCAGATAAGTGATTCTGATTTTTTCGCCAAAGATGATTTTGGTGTGTTTAACGCTGCCAGAGTCAGGCTTCAGTCTATGAACCAATTCAGGGGTCGGAGTCAGGCCAAAAACCAGATTCCCCAACCCCGTGAGGCTTTGCTCAAAGGAAAAGAGACCTCTTTTTCGCTCGTATTGCGAACTGAAAAAATGAGGAATTCAGCCTTTGACAAATTGAAGACAAATACCCGGGACGAATTATTATCCCTCATCAGACAATTTACCAAAGCCACTATCGGTCTGGAGTTGTATTACCTCGAAAGCGCCAATGAGATGCAGACCATGTACCAAAATGCCCTGGTCAGGTTTTATGAAGATCTCTATGACCGCTCGGAAGAGGGAGAAACCTTTTTGCGGATTGGAATGGGCAAAACCTATTTTGACAACTCCCTGGGAATTGCCTTGATGAACTATGCCGAAGACAAACACAGAGAAGGAGAAAAGGCATTTATAGAATTCCGGGAAGTAGTGTTGGGAGTACATCCTGAAAAATTCTTTTTCCCGGTTACCAGGACAATTTCTACCAATCCGGTTATGCCTTTTGGCTGGATAAAAATAACATAAGACTATGCACAATTTCCTGAAAGAAGCTTTTAAAAGCGATTTGAGAGACGGACTGGTACAATTACAGTCTATCCTGAAAGAAGAATCTCCTTATCAAAACGAATTAATCATGCTTCAGTCTCGCGAGAGAAAAGCAACGACCAAAATGCGGAAAAGGATTATTACCGATGGAGATTATGAAATAGAAACAGGGCGAATCCTCGATGCTGCCCTGGAAATCATCGACGAACTGAAAGCCTCGGATTTTATGTTTACCAGCCTCAAAAAGGTCAATATCCTGGTGATTTGCCGGAATGACACAGACCTGCAATATATGAAACACAAACTGGATCGGTTTCATTTGAAAGGGACGGGAAAAGTAGATATTGAAATTCATCAAACCTTTAACGAAGAAACCGCTGCCAAAAAATATGATTTAGTCATCTTTGACAATCGCAGTTTGCAACCCGTACCGGATGGGCATCTCATGACCTATCCCGCAGCCCATGACAAAGAGCGATTAAAACTCATGAAAACCTGGCTGAATCATTCCCCTTCGCTGGTATTACATTTTGGTCCCACCTGGTCAGAGATGGACCATTACCGCGATCAGATACATGCGGCCAATTCCATCTTTGCCCTGCACGCAAGGATGAAAGAAATGATTCATTATATCATCGATATTCAAATGACCGATACAGAAAAGAAATCGTGATTTCCCCGCTCTTTGACGTACGAATTTTTCGCAGTATATTGACAAATCGTTCTTTCTTCAGGCTTCTACAAAGCGAAAAAAAGGTATATTTTCAGAAAATCTCCGGAAATAAATAAATTAAATGACTATTCAATCTAAATGCAAATGTGCACAAAACCCCGGATTTTCCAACAGCAAAATAAAGGTTAAGTCGCTAATGATCAACTCCTTATAATGACCTAAGGGTAGGAGTCATGTCCATTTAGAATGAGGACTGCGACATAACGATATGAAAAGGTAGAAAGAGAGTAGTAAATAGAAAGAATGTAAATTTAGAATGAGGACTGATAATAAAAATAAAAGAATTAATAG
>JAGQVA010000189.1 GCA_020438265.1 Bacteroidota bacterium | reverse complement strand
CCATCTTCATCGGCCAAATCATCCCAGGTCAGATCGAGGGAAGAGGTTGTAGCTGTAAGTGCGAAATTGGAAACTGCGGCAGGAGGATCAATACTGCTGCCACCGTTGAAGGTATGGATACCAATATCCGAGAAGGTATTGGATGCATAAAAATCCCACTCTGAGGTTGTATAAGTCGCATTGGGGCTGCCAATGTCTGCTTTTCTGACGAGGGTCTGGTCCTGAGCATAATTGGCACTGCTGCCAAAGGTTCCCAAAATATCAATCAGGGTTGTTCCTTTAAACAGGCCAATCACATCATTTCCATTAAAAGTAACAATGCCTGCTCCTGTGCTTACATCAGCCTGGGCCTGAATAGCTGCATCAGCAGAACTATGAGCAATTACCCAAACATCGCCATCTGCCAGCGTACCAGTCAGAGGATAATCACTTCCCCAGCTTCCGCCACCATTGGTTTCTTTTTTCAATGTATAAGCAGACATATCAACTGCTGCTCCGGTGAAGTTGGCAATTTCAAGGGCTTTATTATAAGATGAGCCTTCAATGTATTCGGAGATAAACAGATCAGTAGCATCTCCACCACCAGAGCTTCCTGTAGCTGCACCGCTCACAGTCGCTGAAGCAGAACTGCTTCCTGAAGCATTCGTCGCAATCAGATAATAATAATAAGTCGTTCCAATTGCTACACTTCCATCAGAGTAGCTGGTAGAACCAGAGCTTAAAGTAACCAAAAGACTAAAATTTACATTATCAGTAGAACGGTATACTTCATAATTCGTCGCGCCGGAAGACGCTGACCAGGAAAGGTTTAGGCTAGAGCCTGAAGCAGCGAGTTGCACATTGGTGGGTGCATTGGGAGCAGACGCAGAAAGATTCCACGCATCGGCTACCCATTCCGGATGTTCCACATAAGGGTTTTTATTTCCCTGATAAGTTTCAATATCCTGATTACGTTGGATCTCATCTGCATCCGGAGGATCTTGTAAATGCCATTGAAACAGCGTATTAATATCCCCTACAGAGCTCATATTTCCAGCCTGGGTAGGATACATGGTGTAAAAATAGAAAATCGCCCGGGCGGTATTTCCTTTTTGTTCCTCACGAGGCTCAAACTGAGAACTGGCGTATTCGCTGTATGCATCAATATTGGAAGATGGAATGGTCGTCTGAGATTGGTCCAGATACATCCATTTGGCCGTTGAGTTGTCGTTGATATCTGCAAATGGATAATTGGATCGGGTACTGTTCCAGTTGCCATAGCAAGGGAACAAATGGTGAATGTCTGACTGCATAGGTTCAGAACTACCGAAAAAACTTTGCGGAACTGTATGCTCTGCATTAATCGGAGCAGGATTGGTTCCGGTTCCTCCATAAGTCCAGGGTTGTACATAACCCCCATATACATCCGTAATGGTATTGTTTTTATTATCGATGTAGTTATACATATACATTCGGGCTGTAGAATATCCCAGCGTAGTATGTAAACCATCGTAGTAGTTTGTGCGAAGCCATGCCTTCAGGGCTTCTCCGGTCGTACCGGGAGGAGGCGTTTGGGCAAAGAGATTGCCCCCCAGGCCTATAAAAAACAGGCCCAGAGCAAAAGAGAGGGTAAAACGGTTTTTCATTAAAGTTGGTTTTGGGTGAATTGTGGGTGTTTTAAATGATTTTTATTTGGGTTAGCAATTTGTTTCTAACAAAAAAAGCTTTTTCTCGCACAAAAGAAAAGGATTTTTGATGTCTATTTTACCATGAGTAGAAATAAAATAAAAAAATAATATTTGGATAACAGGTAAAGCTTTTCTGATTCCGGAAAAAAACGACATAGAAAAAGCCGCGTTCCTTTTTGAGAAACGCGGCAAGTATGTGTATTGTGTTTAAAAAAGTTTGGGTTTAGTATTCTCCTATCATCCCCAACCGGTCAATATAGTCGCCATAACCACCATAAAAACCTAAAAATCGGGCGTTATCAGGAATAGAGATGTGATAGTTGCGGCTACCACCATTTCCACCAAACTGTTGGGTAGAGGTTCCATTACTAAAATGAAATCTGATGGAATTGAGAAATCGCCCTGCCTGACCACTAATTGCCGTCAATCTGGCCCCACGCGGAACAGCAAAAGAGCCATGAACGCCACTGGGTTTACCAAGGCGAAGAACTTGTTGTTGTCCATAGTTGTCCAGATAATAAACCTCCATTCCGGTGAGATAAGGGTTTCTTGCACTTCGATAAACTTTAATTCCCCTTATATCAGCATTTACAGGCAGAATATGCTCAAAAGGGAATCCTCCCGCTCCGCCGCATTCTCCTGTATATAACCATTCATCCTGCTCCATATTTTTATTCGGAGTGTTTGTGAGATGTGTATCATTGGACGAATTATGATTATCATATCCTCTTGACTGTCCATACTGGCGGTTATTCACTGATCTCTCAGCATTCGGCTCAGTAAAGTGCTCATAAATCCGAATGCCCTGGTTGTGTGGGTTTCTGGAGTTGTTCCCTGAATAATCATTATACTGCCCCCAGACCATACCAGACATGATTGTAAGTAGTGAAAAGACAAGCGTTTTCATTGTATTTTGTGTTATGTAGTGAAGATGTTTTCCGATAAAATATATTTATCAGATTGTCTGCTGTTACAAGTTTTTATTTTGGGGAGAAGCTCTGTTGTTGGGAATTAGCTATATTATGATACAACGTAGGATTAAAAAATATGTTAGGGAGATTTATGATTAATTTTATTTTTTCGTAATATCTACTGGCTATTCTTTACGAAAATGAAATATTCAGATGGGCGTGAATCTGGGAGTTTGTTTGTATGTGTTTTTAGAAAGGTAATGTAGCGATTGGTTTTTTTATATGGGGATAGAGTTGAAGGTTTTGTAGAATAATCCATGTATGAGACCTGAATATTCAGACTGTTTTTAAGAAAAATTTAAGATTTTCTCTAACGTTTATTCCCTTCAATAGTCATAACAATAGAAATCTGGTTATGATTATCTGATTATGCAAGAATACTCCTCTAAAAAACAGGAACGTCGATTGTGGAAGTTGTGGGTGCAGTTTTCTGATGGCAATTTGACTACCATAGAAGAGTTGAGCAGATATTATATGCCTAAATTAACCGCTATAGCTTTTAAGCATCTAAAAGACATATCAGCTGCTAGAAGAATAGCTGGTGAGGTTTTCTGTAATCAACTCTCAAAACCTTCTCAAAATACTAAATCAATATCTAAACGAATGATGGAGGCGGTTCGTCAGAAAAGCCTCACATATTTGAAAGAAGTGGAGGGAAAACCCTCCAGGCTGGTATGAAATGTCCTGGAAATGGGCTTTATCACAAAATTCTTTAAATCTTATCATAAAAAAATGGAAAGCAAAAACATTAAATTAAACCTGAATGAAGCGGAGAACGAGTCTTTACTTTTTGCCTACGAGCTCCCCTATGAGGTTTTGGTTATGTATTTGGATGAAAAACTAGACGATGCTTTAAAAGAGAGAGTAGAAGAATATATTGCAACACATCCCGAAGAGCAGGATGCACTGGAAGGAATAAAACAGTTAAGACAGTCCAACTTTGAAAGTGAAGTAGAAGATCTTTTAATTCCATCTGATGACGAAATTTCAAGGGTGGTAAATATGTACAAGAGCCAAAACTTGTCTGGAAGTAAAAATTCGGATGAGCAGGTTCATTTGTCAGAGGTAACAAACAAGAAAGCAGATGGGGAAAGGAAATGGGGAAAACAAAACCTTGCCTTTATCTCAAATTTCAATATTCAGCTTCAGAAAAGAAGATCACTGGAAGATGTGTATGAGTTTATCTGCGATACAACCAGGCAAGTGTTAAACTGCCGGACGGCATCTTTATTTTTATACAACTCCTATGGGAAATTAACCAGGAAATATATTTCTGGCTTTTATAGGGGCCTTGAGCCTCCTGCCGAAACCTTTGAGAACGGGCAAGGACTGGTCGGAAAAGCAGTGTGGAGTCGGCATTTTTATGGAAACACACAGATAAAGAATAACCCTGAAGAGGTAAAATCTTTGAAAGAAGATCTCATTCTGAATGAGTATATTACCAATTATGAGGAAGCTCTTTATATACAACACGGGATCAGAGAAAGGGTAGAACATGTAGTTGTATCTCCCCTTAATGCTTTTTATCGTTCATCTGGCTGTATTCGTGTTGTAAACAAACTGGATGATTCAGGAAGTACATTGACTCCTGGCGGATTCTCTGATGAGGATGTAGCCCGGTTGGAGCTAATTGCAGCGCTGAGTTCTAACGCCATTTCATACTTAAAGCTGGAGAAACGAGAAAATGTACTAAACAATATTCCCGATTTGTTTCAGCAATTTGGGCCTAAGCGTGTATTTAATGAAATTGCTAAAAGCCTGATAAATGAATCTACTTTATACAGCGCCTGCATAATCAGGATTGTAGATTATGAGAATCGATATCTGGAAATTAAAGGAGCTTCTATCAATTCGGAAAAACAAGGCCTGGGAAGTATTAAAGTCGAGAATGGCATCACCGGGAATACATTTTATTCTGATCGGTATAATATTGTTGAGGACTTAACCAGAGATCCTGAAAATTTTATCTATATCGATTGGGCGAAAGCCAATCGAAAGGTTTCGATGATTTGTTTTCCTTTAAAATCGATAGAGAAAAATATTAACTATGGGACACTTTCGGTTTATACTGATTTCAAATTCAGATTTGGAAAAGAAGATATAAAATATCTCGAAAGTTTTGCCTATCAGGTTTCCCGGATTATTGAGATGATAAAAGATGATGAGGAACAAAGGTTGCTGAAAGAAATATCTCAGGATTTAATCAAGGAACCCAATTTGGAGGATATAATGTTGCGAACGTCTCAGGCATTACCACAAATTACAGGATTTGATAAATGCCGGTTCTTTAAAAGGGATGGAAACATTATGCGTATGATTGGCCCTAATGGCTCTGTATGGCCAAATATTTCACTTAATAAGAAAGTATCGCAAAAAGTTTTACAAAACCCTGAAGAGCTCGTTGTATTCAACGATGTCGATCAATCCCGGGAGCTGGAAGAGTTTCAGGAGCATCTGGAAAATATCAGGTCAATGATTGTGATTCCAATTACAAGTTCCCAAAAAGAACTTTTGGGAATCATTGTATTGACCAGTCTGAAGAACCGGGAAGTACATATCAGGCCGGAAAGGAAGGCCAAGGTAATTCAAAATTTAATTTCAAAGTTGAATAAAGATTTATTGCACACAATCAGCAATTTATTTGCAAACGCAATTGAAAGAAACCTGGAAAGAGAAAAGAAAGAGGAAATACATCGTGAATTACTGGAGGAGCGCCACTTATTGAGAACGTTGATCGATAAAGTGCCTGATCTTATTTACATTAAGGATAATCAGCACCGCTTTAAACTGATAAACAAAGCTCAGGCAAATTTATTGGGAGTTTCTTCGCTGGAGGATGCGAAAGGCAAAACGGATTTTGATTTTTTTTCTAATGAAGATGCGCGCCTTTTCCATGAAAAGGAAGAGAAGCTGTTTCGAGGAGAAACCGATACAATCAGCCTGGATGAAAATGTTACAGATAAGGAAAAAAAACAAAAATTGGTTTTCAGAACAACCAAAAGTATTTATACCAATAGTTTGGGAGAAATCGCAGGCTTGGTCGGTATTGGGCATGATATTACCAGGCTGACATATATGATTGAAGATTTGGAAAAGTCCAACACCGAAGCGAAAAAAGCCTTTCATGTAATTAAAAGTCAGTATGAGGAATATAAAAAGGGAGTAGGGCGAATTTGCGACAGATTGATTGAAGAATACGGCCCGGAATCTAAAGCTCATCTGTATGCAAGAATGATTGCTGCCGACTTTTTCGTTGAGAGGGAGTTGTTTGTCAAATATATGTCTAAACAAAGCCTTAAGTCAGAGCGGGCAGGCAGCAGGCAGTTTGAATCTGTGTTTAATGATGGCTTCGAACAGGTTATCAAGTTGGCACCCAAAGCTCTTGGGGAAAATGCATTGGTTAAGCTGGATATTGGGGCACTTGAGAAACAAAGTTTTAGGTTTGATAAGGAGAATATTCAAAATATCATACTAAGTCTTGTCATGAATGCGTTAAAACATAAAGTAATAGGTACAAGTCCAACAATATATATAGAAGCAAAAGGGAATTACCTCTCTGTAAAAAATGATTTTGAGGAAGCTCCTCAAAATATGGATGAGTTAAAACGAATCATTAAAGCTTCTGAATATCAGCATCAGGGTTCTACCTTGTTCACGATTGACAAGTACTTCAAAGAGAATTATAAGCAGGACATTGATATCGATTATAAGGACAATAAATTCATTGTAGACTTGCCTTTGATGACAAATATGGCTTAGGAACTAACGAAATCGTCTCTTATGAGTCTTCTGTATGTAGATAATACATACAGGGTATCCAAAGCCTAATATTCCTTGTTCTAATTTCTACATTCAAAAGCAACTGAATATATGACAATTTAAGAAAGGACCATTACAACAACGCGAACACTGATGAATTGCAAGAAAATAAGGAGATTGATTAGCAAAGGAGCTACAAAACAGGCCATTTCTCTTTTCAAAAGAGAAATGGAAGCTACTGATTTAATGGAAGATTTGGAGAAGAATCAGTATTTAGACCAAATTCTGTTATTAGAAGCCCAACTTTCCAACAGCCGTAGAGGATTTTTTGGAGGAATAATTCATATTACCGAAGACAATACGGTGAATGTTGTCAATCTTGCGTTAATTCATCTTGTTAGAGAAATTGAGGAAGAGCATCAGGAAAAAGTTGTGCCAGGCTCTTTTGCGAGTACAGATAATGAAATAATATTTTCTGAAAAAGAGCCTATTGAGATTACCCTCGATAGGAATTTTGACTCTTTTTCGGAGGAGGATAAACAAAAATTTTTAGAAGCTTTAACTTCATTACTTTCAATGAAAGAAGGAGATGTAGTAATCAAGAAAATTAAACCGGGAAGTGTGAAGATAGAACTTGAAATGCCTCCCAAAAAGGTAAAGGAACTCATTTTGTCCTTACTACAGGGAGGGTTACCCGAGTATAGAGTAGCTGATGTAAAACCCAATGCTTATACTGTCCAGACCAAAGAGCAGACCAATAATAAAAATAATGAATTACTGGAGTACTGGAAGCGGTTTAAGAATGGAGATGATTATGCTCTGGGCGATATCTATGAATATCTTTCTCCCAAGCTAAATCTCCTGGCTTATAAATATTTACAGGATTGGGAGGCAGCCAAAGATGCAGTTCAGGATGTATTTCTGAAGACCTTACCCAAATTAGAATTCATTAATACAAATATTGGAGGGTATTTGACAAGGGCGCTGGTGAATAATTGCATATCGATCAACCAGCGTAAAAAGGAACAAACCAATGAGTTGGATGAGGTGAATGTGTCTTCCATCAAAAATTTGTATGAAGAACTTTCCGAAAGTGAGTTTAATTCGATCATGGGACGAATGGATGAAATCCTGACAGAGGAACAGAGAGAAATTGTACGTTTGACAGGAGAAGGATACAGCAGCAAAGAGATTGCTAAACATATCCATAAAAATGAAAACAACGTTCGTTTTATCCGCCATAAAGCCAGAGGTATTTTGAAGAATGACCCCTTGATAAAAGAACTATTAGGGAACCCAATGTGACTTGTACAACTAAATTTACTTGAAAAGTAAAAATAGACGAAGAGACAGCAACCCAAAACTAAACGATTAATCATCGATTACCCTGAGTCGCTGTCTCCATACTTTTAGCTAGCCATATTCTGCTACCGACTTCCCCCTGACTGACCTAACAACTCAACTGACTTCTTAGAATTGATCAATTTCACACCTTCCTCTGAAACGTCCGCTCCCTGATCAATCAGATTGATAAGCTGTGCTACAGAAAGGCCAGGATTTAAAGCCAACAGCTTTCCAGCCAAATTGGCAACCTGAGGAGAGGCCATCGAAGTACCTGAAAATTTGAGACGGTTTCCACCTGGAACGAAACTTTCAATTTTATGCCCGTTGGCGTAGAAATCGACGCTTTTACCTTCGGTGGTAAAACTGGTCTTTTTACCTTCAATGTCTACTGCGCCGATGGTGATGAGATTGGGAAGATTGAGACCGGCTGGAATGTATTCTGCGAAATCGGCATCATTATTTTCGTTACCTGAACCACAAATAAAGAGGATGTCAGGAGCTCCGGCAATAGCTTCATAAAGCGCTTTTTTCTCGATTTCAAACAGTTCTTTGGCGATGGCTTTGCGTTCTTCAGGACTTTCTCCTACACCATTCGCTGCCAGAGCACCTTCGTAAGCCATCTGATTATAACGCCAGCTCATATTGACCACTTTTACCCCGTGATCTTTGAAATACTGAATGGTTTGAGTGAACATATCAGCTGTGCGTAAG
>JAGQVA010000017.1 GCA_020438265.1 Bacteroidota bacterium | reverse complement strand
CAGTTTGATATAAAATTGCAGATTGCCGGGCTGACTTTTGGATATGATCAGATTGTGATCAGGGGGGATATGAATGAAGGTCGTAGTTTTGTAATCTGGTATTTGAAAAATGGGGAATTAATCGCCGCCGACTGCGTGAATCGCCCTCGGGAATTTATGATGGCCAGAAAAATCATACCCCAGCGAGTACACATCAATGAGGAATTATTGGCAGACGAAACAGCGAACCTGTTAAAAATCAACAATTAACCCGTAGAGACGCGATTCATCGCGTCTACAATTAATTAAGCGATGAATCGCATATCTACGAATCCATTTTTACAGGTAATACAGTTTTTTCTTTTTCTATTGTTTCTGAAGAAGATAGCATATTCGCCAAAATCGATTTCCCCGTCAGCGTCCAAAACCGATAAGTCAGTGCAAAAGCCGAAAACCCTAATCCAGCTACAAATCCATACCATACCCCTTCAACCCCCTGATTGAGCAAAAAACCTACAATATATCCCATAGGAAGGGCTATCGCCCAATAGGCAATGAAGGTGAGAATCGTAGGAATGCGCACATCCTGCATTCCTCTGAGAATCCCTATTCCCACTGCCTGAACCCCATCAAAAGTCTGGAAAAATGCAGCAATAATCATTAATGATGCAGCCAGTTCCAGCACGGGAACATCATCTACATAAAAAGAGGGCAATAAGAAACGACCCGCAACGAATACAATGGAAGCCACTATCATGAATGCCGCTGCAAGGTACACCCCGGTCAATCCGGCGTGCCTGACATTGACAAAATCCTTACGCCCCAGGGCGTTTCCAACCCTGATTGCTGCTCCTGCAGAAATTCCCGAAGTAATCATATAGGTAATAGAAGCCAGATTAATCACAATTTGATGGGCTGATCTTTCTACCATTCCCATCCATCCAATCATAATCACCGCACCTCCAAATGCACCTACTTCAAAGAAATACTGCAAACCGGAAGGAAATCCAATAGACATAATTTTGGAAATAATTTTCCAGTCAAATTCTTTCCATCTGATTGCCGGGCTGTATTTTTTAAACCGGGGCTGATAAACGACATAGCCCCACATGAGTAAAAACATGAATATCCGGCTGCCCAGAGTAGCATACCCTGCACCGTTTAGTTCCATTCGGGGAAACCCCAGGTTACCAAAGATTAACAACCAGTTTGTCAACGCATTAAAGCCCAATCCCAGAATGGTGATATACATGGCTGGACGGGTAAAGGACAATCCGTCCGTAAACTGCTTATAATTTAAAAATAGCAGCATCGGGAGAACCGAAATATTCAAAATGTGGAGGTATGGCGTAGCGAGAATCACATCTGCTTCGGGTTGTCCCATTAAAGGCAAAGCCAGGGTTGCGATATACATGATTATTCCCAGTCCCAAAGAAGTAGCGATGGAAACCCATACGCCCTGGCGAAGGTATTTTCCGCAATTTTCTGGTTTTTCTGCTGCATCAGCCTCTGCCACCAGGGGCGAAATCGCAAAAGTAATTCCCATGCCAAATACTACCAGAATAAAGAAAATGGAGTTGGAAAGAGAAGCTGCGGAAAGAGCCTCATAGCCAAGCTGACCAATCATTACATTATCGACTACTCCCATTAAAATAATCCCTAACTGCCCGATAATCACAGGTCCGGAGAGACGGATAGTATCTCGAAAATGCGTTTTGTACTTTTGAAAAAAGTGGCGTAAAAGTAGTTCCATATTACTCGGTAAAGATGTGGGATAAAGGCGAGATTGGCCTAAAGAGAATTCTCAAAACGAATAATTTGCAGATTTAGTTACAACTTAAAAATTTCGCGTTTTGAAAAGTTATTAAAAAGCATTAACTTCGCGTAATTATTATAAATCTCTAATACAAGAAGGGAGTTTTTCTCCCTTATTTTTTTGCTATGCTGTCAGATTCCACTCGCGAATCCATTCTCAAGATTATAGAGGATACAAACCCGGAAGCTTTTATTGTAGAAATAGTTTTCAAGCGGGGAAAAACAGGAGTCCTGAGCATTAAACTGGACACAGATAAAGGAATTAGCCTTGCCGAATGCACGGAAATCAGCCGAAAAGTGGGGAGAATGCTCGAGGAGGAAGATTCTATCAATAGTAATTATCGGCTGGAGGTTTCTTCTCCGGGAGTAGGTTCACCTCTCATACTCTACCGGCAGTATCAAAAAAATGTAGGCAGGTATTTACAAGTTATGAAAGATGACTTGTCTGAAGTGAAAGGGAAGTTATTAGAGGTAGACGAAGCAACAATTTTGCTTGAACGCGTTCTTTCTAACAAAAAAAATAAGAAAAAGAAAAAAGATGTTCAGCAGGAAATTCCTGAAGAACGAGAAATTAGAGTTAACTTTAATGAAATAAAAGAAGCAAAAGTGATTATTATCTAATGCTTTACAGAAAAAGATAGATATGGCACGGAGAAAAGTTGTAGATCAGAAGATTAACCTGGTTGATGCCTTTACAGAATTTTCAAGGTTTAAAAATATCGACCGGGCCACTTTGATGGGAGTGCTCGAAGAAGTATTCCGGACCATGATTCGCAAGGAATACGGGTCCGACGAAAACTTTGAAATTATTGTAAATGTTGATAAAGGAGATATTCAGGGATTTAGGGAAAGGGTTGTAGTGGAGGATTTTGAGTTGGAAGATGAAACCCGCCAAATCCCGCTTAGTGAGGCGTTACTGATTGATGATGATTATGAAGTAGGTGATGATCTGGCCGAGGAAATCAACTTTTTCTCTTTTGGAAGAAAGATTGTACAGACAGCCAAGCAAACACTTACCCAAAAGATTCGGGACCTGGAAAAAGCCAGTATTGTAGAACAGTACGAGGAGTTGAAAGGGACCATTATCGTTGGGGAAGTATATCAGGTGTGGAGAAATGAAATTCTGGTTTTACATGAAAACAATGAATTGACCATGCCACGGAATGAGCAGATTCCCAAGGATCGTTTCCGCAAAGGAGATACCCTGAGAGCTGTTGTTCTGGATGTAACCATGAAAAATAACAATCCAAGGATCATTATTTCGAGAGCTGATCCCATGTTTCTGGAGAAGCTGTTTGAGCAGGAGGTTCCGGAAATTTACGATGGCCTGATTAATATCAAAGGCATCGTGAGGGAGCCAGGAGAGAGAGCAAAAGTTGCAGTAGAAAGTTATGACGACCGAATTGATCCGGTAGGAGCTTGTGTGGGGATGAAAGGTAGCCGTATTCACGGAATTGTGCGCGAGCTTCGCAATGAAAATATTGATGTAATAAGCTATACATCCAATGATGTATTGTATATTCAACGTTCTTTGAGCCCGGCAAAAATCTCTTCCATTAAACTCAATGAAGAAGAAAGAATGGCTCAGGTTTATCTTAAACCCGACCAGATATCTTTGGCCATTGGTAAAAATGGTCTAAACATCAAGCTGGCAGGAAAATTGACTGATTACCAGATAGATGTGTATCGGGAAATTGACCCTGATGAGGAAGATATTGATCTTGATGAGTTTAATGACGAAATCGAACAGTGGATCATTAATGAACTTAAGCGTATCGGTTGTGATACTGCGATGAGTGTGCTGGATCTTTCAGCAGAAGAATTGATGAGACGCTCCGATCTGGATGAAGAGACTGTGGTTCACGTACTTGATGTACTTAAGGCCGAATTTGAAGATGAAGAATAATTTCAACCAATAGACAATGGTTATTATGTAAACTTTACGGATGCAGTAGCATATCGTCTTCATGTACGAGTTTTGGCCTTAGCTAAAAAAAACGCGTAACCCTAGGGGAAGTTTCGACTTTCCCTAGTTCTTATTTTTAGGGATTAATCTTATATTCACGTAAATATCAGCTGTTTAATTATTTAGCATGGCGGGACAGACAAAATTTTATCGGTTATTTAAAGTAGCCAAAGAACTTAACGTGGGGACAGCAATGCTGGTGGATCATCTCCAGGCAAATGGTTTTGAAACGGAAAATTCTCCGAATACAAAACTGTCAGGGGAGGAGTATGATATTTTGCTCAAAGAGTTTGCTTCAGAAAAACTGATCAAACAACGAGCTAATCAAATTATCGAACAAAGAAAAGAAGAAGGACCTAAAGTGCCTCAGAATGAGGACTCTGAGGGCTCTTCAGAAGATGAAAATGATGAGTCTGGCATTTTGTCAGCAGATGAATTGCGTAATACAATACTTAAGCGGAGACGAAGAAGGAGAACTTCCGGCGGAAAACAGGAAGAAGCTCCGGATATTGATGAGCCTGTAAAGGAAACCATGGTTCCTCCAAAAGTTGAAAGGCAGGAAGAAAAACCGGAACAAAAGGAAACTCCCAAAGAGCCGGAAATGCCAGAGCTAACTTCTCCATTACAAAAATTGAAAGTAGTTGGTAAAATAGATCTTGATGCTATTGGCAAGACAAAACCTCAGCCTAAAAAGGAAGAAATAGTTGAAAAGAAAGAGGTGCCACCAGTTGAAAAGAAAGAGGCTCCCGAGGTAAAAATACCTGAAAAACAGGTAGAGCTGCCGAAAAAGGTCGATGAACCTAAAGAAAAACAAGAACCTGTAGCAAAAACAAATAAAGAAGAGGTCAAAAAAGATCCTCCGGCTATACAAGAAGTTAAAAAAGATCTTCCTAAAGAAGAGGTAAAATTTGAAAAGAAGGAAACCTCAAAAGAGACAAAACCTGTAAATTTGGAAAAAGAACGCGTGCCTGTGAAAAAACAGGTAGAAGAAGACACTTCTGCTGAGGAAAAAGAAGAAGTAATTCGGGCCGGAGATCGTACTCCTAAGCTTTCTGGCCTGAAAGTCCTGGATAAAATTGAATTGCCAGGTAGTAAACCAAAGAAAAAGAAGCAGAAAGACTCTGTTTCAAAACAAAAGCCTGAACCTGATCCTAAATCCAACACCAACACCAACGCCAACGCCAGCGATAGTTCAGAGAATGATGAGGAAGGAAGAAAGAAAAGAAGAAGGAGGAGAAAAAGAAAACGCAAACCTACCGTTAGTCAGGAAGGGGATCAAAACGACAACAAGAACACCAAGGACGCAAAAGGGCAGAAAAAGACTGCTAAAAAAGAAAAACCTACGACTAAAGAGGTACAGAAGTCGATTCGTACTACCCTTACTCAGATGAATAAAGGGGCTTCCCGGGTTCGCCAGAAACATAGACGAGCAAAAAGAGATGCTGATGCAGCAAAAAGGGAGGAACAAGAACAAAAACTACAGGAAGAATCAGCAATCCTCGAACTTACCGAGTTTATTACAGCAAATGAATTTGCGAACCTGATAAATGTCCCTGTTAATGACATTATTACCAAATCATTCCAGTTGGGAATGATGGTATCAATTAATCAGCGTCTGGATGCAGAACTTCTGACGATCATCGCTGAAGAATATGGATACGAAACCAAATTCATTGATGTAACTGAAAAAGAGTTTGAAATTCTTGAAGAGGAGGACGATCCGGAAGATCTGAAACCGAGAACGCCTATCATTACGGTAATGGGACACGTCGACCACGGTAAGACTACTTTGCTGGACTACCTCCGTAAAACCAATGTTACATCTCAGGAGGCGGGTGGAATCACCCAGCATATAGGTGCCTATCAGGTAAAACTGAAGAGTGGCAATACAGTAACTTTCCTCGATACTCCCGGACACGAAGCCTTTACAGCGATGCGTGCGCGAGGAGCGAAAGCTACTGACGTGGTAATTGTTGTTATTGCTGCTGATGACGCAGTTATGCCTCAAACAAAAGAGGCTATCAACCATGCCCAGGCGGCAGGAGTTCCTATGATTTTTGCTTTGAATAAGATTGATAAGCCGGGAGCTGATCCTGAAAGAATCAAAACGCAACTGGCCGAGATGAACCTTCTGGTTGAAGACTGGGGAGGGACATATCAATCACAGGAAATTTCAGCCTTGAAAGGATTGAATGTCGATGAATTACTTGAAAAAGTTATCCTGGAAGCAGACCTTTTGGAACTCAAGGCTAACCCTGATCGGGAGGCTTCTGGTACAGTGATTGAAGCCAGACTGGACCGGGGAAGAGGAAATGTTGCTACTGTTTTAGTGCAAAATGGTACGCTTGAAGTAGGAGATGAACTGGTTGCAGGAATCCATTATGGAAAAGTCCGCGCCCTGATCAATCAGAATGGGGAGCGACTGAAAATAGCAGGGCCATCAACTCCTGTACAGGTATTGGGAATCAATGGAAACCCTCAGGCTGGAGATAAATTTGTCGTTCTGGGCGAAGATGGAAAAGCGAAAGAAATTGCTCAGAAACGCTCGGAATTGTTTAGAGAGCAACAGTTTAGACAGACGAAGCGGATTACGCTTGAAGAGATTGGTCGACGAAGAGCGATCGGAAACTTCAAAGAACTTAACATCATTATCCGTGGGGATGTGGATGGTTCGGTAGAGGCGCTTTCTGGCTCACTGATGAAACTATCTACTGACGAAGTTCAGGTAAACATTATTCAGAAAGCAGTCGGAGCCATTACTGAAGCGGATATTAACCTGGCAATTGCTTCAGATGCAATTGTACTGGCCTTTAATGTAAGACCGAATGCTCAGGCAAGATCACTGGCTGACAGGGAAGAGGTTGATATCAGAAAATACAGTGTCATTTATGATGCCATCAATGACGTGAAGGATGCGCTTGAAGGTCTCCTTTCACCTGAAATTAAGGAGGAAATTGTAGGAACTGCCGAAGTGAAAGAAGTCTTTAAGATCTCTAAAGTTGGTAATGTTGCTGGATCGATGGTAACCAGTGGTAAGATCAAACGTGAAGATCCGGTAAGGATTATCAGAGAAGGTGTCGTAATTTATGATAGCAAGCTGTCCTCTCTCAAGCGCTTCAAAGAAGATGTAAAAGAGGTTGTAAATGGTATGGAATTCGGATTTATGGTTGAAAACTATAATGACATCAAGCGAGGAGATACGCTGGAATGTTACCATATCAATGAAATCAAGAGAAAACTTTAGCGTTACTTTTCTTGAAAGTTACAGATATTACAGAAATACTCGAAAACTGGGCTCCCCCACCAATTGCCGAATCCTATGATAATGTTGGGCTATTGGTGGGGAATCCCCAAATGGAAGTATCCGGAGTGATAATCAATCTCGATATGACTGAAGAGGTCGTTATCGAAGCTAAAGAAAAAGGTGCAAACCTGATTATTGCTCACCATCCGATCTGGTTTATGCCAAGAAAACGGATTAACGGTGAGGATTATGTGAGCCGTACAATCATCCAGGCGATTAAAAATGATATTGCCTTATATGCTTGCCACACAAATCTGGATAATATTCGTACAGGGGTCAATCATAAAATTGCAGATAAATTAGGCCTGAAAAAGCTTGAATTTCTAAAACTGAAAGCTTCTTCAGAACCTGAGAGTTTTGGATCTGGAATGATTGGTTACTTACCTCATGCAATGACAAAACAGGATTTCCTTCAGTTAGTGAAAGAAACGTTTTATTGTGGAGGAATCAGGTACGCTGATGCAGCGTTGCAGCAGGTTAAAAAAATTGCGGTTTGCGGTGGGGCTGGTAGTTTCCTTACCGGAGAAGCAATCCGAAAAGGTGCAGACGCACTGGTTACAGCCGACATTACCTATCACAAGTTTTTTGATAATGAAAATCAAATACTTTTGATGGATATTGGGCATTATGAGTCTGAGCAATTTACCTCAGAACTTATTTATGAATTTTTATCGGAAAAATTTACTAATTTTGCAATCCATTTGTCAGAAATCCGAACCAACCCGGTTCAATATTTCTGATTCATTCGCATAATAATAGACAAATCAAAGAGTAATAGATTATGGATAACCCAATTGCCGTAAGGCTAAATGCACTGGCTTCCCTTCAGTTACTTGACTCCAAATTGGATGAAATCCATAGATTACGGGGTAGTCTTCCTGAAGAAGTAAGTGACCTCGAAGATGATCTGGAAGGACTGATAACGCGTAGAAATCGCATTGAAGATGATATCAATAAATTAAAGGATAGCATTAAGGATAAGAAAAATAAGATTGAGGAGTTTTCCGGACAGATTAAAAAGTATGAAGAGCAGCAGATGAATGTGAAGAACAACCGGGAGTATGAAGCTTTGAGAAAAGAAATCGAATATGCTAACCTGGAAATTCTCACTTCAGAAAAGAAAATTCGCCAGTTTAATGATCAGATTGAGCAGAAAGAAGACCTGTTGAAAGAGACGGAAAAAAGAGTCGATGACAAAAGACAGGAGCTTGAGGATAAGAAAAAAGAGCTGGAAGTTATTATTGAAGACACCAAAACTGAAGAGAAAAAACTTCAGTCTTTAATTGATGAAGCTGCTCAAAGTATTGAGGATCGGTATTTAAATGGATATCGGAAAATCCGTCGAAATATGAGAAACGGGCTTGCTGTAGTCGCTACAGATCGAAATGCTTGTGGTGGTTGTTTTTCAATCATTCCTCCTCAGATCCATATCGAATTAAAGCAAAGATCAAGATTGATCCACTGTGAAAACTGTGGAAGAATCCTGGTTGATCAGTCTTTCTTCGATGATGTAATGGAGAAAAACTTTAGCTAGCCATCAGATATATAACATATTTCCCGCCTGATTCAAACCAGAAATCAGGCGGGTTTTTATTTTATTACCCTCGCTGTAATTTTCTTACCTTTGGGATATGATTCAATAAATCATGGCTAAAAAACCGTTTTTTCAATTCTCCATCATTCCGCTCATTCTGAGCCTGTTTGTTTTTTTTCTTACTTTTGGTCATCTCAAGGCAACTCCTCCCGAGCCCAGAATGCAAATCGAAAATTTTATTTCCCGAATGCAGCTGGATTCCGCAACGATTTTACTGGAAGAAGTCAAACGCCCTGGTTATAAGGCATTTTATGAAACGAATATCCTGATATACAAATATTTTTCCACTCAAAATATTGATTACATTCGGGAGGTAAGAAAAGACTGGGATAAAAATATCGAAGCTTTGGAAGGGCTTCCGGACACAGACAGCCTGAAGTTTGTAATGCTCTCTGAGGTTCAATGTAAAAAAGCAGTTGTCGAGTTTCTCGATAAAAACTATCTTACTGCGGTTCGTCATGCAAGGCTTGGCCGAAATCATATCAAAGAGAGCCAAAAATTATTTCCTAAAAATATTTCTCAGAATAAAATCCTTGGAACATTTAATGTTGCTTTTGGAGGAGTGCCCTCCAAATATAAATGGATTACTCAAACGCTTGGTTTTCATGGTGATGTAAATGAAGGAATTGCCCAGCTGGAAAGGGCTGCTGAATCTGGGACGATATTTAGCACAGAGGCCCTGATTATCCTGTTTTTTGTAGAAAAAAACATGCTCAATTTATCTAAAGAGCCCATTCAAAGACTTGAAAATTATCGAAAAGAAAAGGGCGCGAGTATTATGGTAGATTATTTTCTGGCTTCCGGGTACCAAAGTTTGAAAAAGAATGATCAGGCCCTGGAAATTTTGAAAAACAGGGATCGTTATATTGGGAATGGCGTTTTTTTCTCTTCCTATTGGGATTATTCTCTTGGGAAAGCCCATTATTTTAAAGGTGAAAATGAAGAGGCGAAAAAATATCTTTCCCGATTTATTAAAAACCATAAGGGAGATTTATATCGGACAGATGCGCTTTTTCGGTTGGGTATGGCTCTGACGTTTACAAATAATTATGCTCTTGGGAAACATTTTTTCAGTCTTGTAACCAAAGAAGAATCATCAGGTTTTGATGAAGATGAATATGCAAAATATATGTCGGGAGAATTTGCCCGTCAACAACCAGATACTAACCTTTTGGCTTTATTCCATGCCAGGAATCTCTATGACGGAGGGTATTTTGATCAGGCTCTGGGTATACTCAATAAGCTTGAAACCAGTAAAAATACATTAAACGAAGACGAAGTAACGGAGCTTTATTACCGTTTGGGAAGAGTATACCAATCTCTGGCAAAATGGGATCTTTCCAGGTCTTATTATCAAAAAACCATTGAAGCTTCCCCCGAAACCCAAACCTGGATGCAGGCATATTCTTATTATTTTCTCGCTGAAATGGCGAAATCAGACCAGGATTATACTATCGCACGAGAGTTTTATCAAAAAGCGCTAAGCTTTGATGATTATTTTTATCAGGCTGGCCTGGAAAATCGGTGTAAAATTGCCCTGAGTGATATTAAGAAAAAGTGAAGGCAGCCCCAATTGTGATTTGAACTACTGGATTTTATGCTCTTGAAATAATTTTTCAATAAGCAATGGAATACCTGATGAGGCCGGCTCAACAATATATTCTACATTTGGCAAATGACTGATCTGTGGTTTATGAGGATCAACCACAAAAATGGGTGTTCCGGAAGGAGCATAATCCAATAAACCTGCAGCGGGATAAACCACCAAAGATGTGCCCACTACTACTGCGATATCAGCCATACTCATGAGTTGAGCGGCTGGAACAATCATGGGAACCTGTTCTCCAAACCAGACAATATGAGGTCTTAATTGGCCCCCATCAGGTGCGAGGTCTCCCACATGAATATCGCCATCCGTTTCAATGATATAAGACGGATCAGTCGTGCTGCGTACTTTTCTGATTTCCCCATGAAGATGAAGAACATTGGACGAACCAGCCCTTTCATGCAAATCATCTATGTTTTGAGTGATGATATGAACTTCAAAATGTTTTTCCAATTCTACCAGCCCAAGATGGCCTGCATTAGGATGGGCTTGAAGTGCCTGGGCCCTTCTTTCATTATAAAACCTTAAAACCAGATCGGGATTCTTGGCAAATCCCTGAGGAGAAGCTACTTCCGTAACATCATGTCCCTCCCAGAGACCATTTGAGCCTCTAAACGTTTTCAAACCACTTTCAGCACTGATTCCAGCTCCGGTGAGTACAATAATTCTTTTCATGAGACGGAAATATTTTGATCTGTTTAGCTTTACAAAGATATAGTTGATAGGTGAAGTTTCCTATTTATGAGAGTCGGTTTTCCCATTGAGGAAAATATGGAAAAATCTTCCTTTTCCTCTTCAAAACTTCAGAAGAGTTCTGTAAATTGGGTTTTTAAATCTAAAAAAATCTAATATGAGTTTAGAAGCAACTACCGCGAATGTTGTCGAAAAGGCAAAGGCCTCAGATGCACTTGGGTCAACGATAAAATTTGTCTTTAATGGAGGAGAAGGTGCCGTTTTCCTCGATGGAACATCTGGAGAAAATGTGGTTTCCAATGAAAATAAAGAAGCAGAATGCACTGTAGGAATCGATTTTAGTGATTTTAATGATTTGCTCTCAGGAAAATTAAGTCCAATGGAAGCTTTTATGGGAGGAAAGTTGAATATCGAAGGAGATATGGGAGTGGCAATGAAATTGCAATCAATATTTTAATCAGCGAATCACACTACTCGTATACGTTTACAAAAAACTCCAGACATTGATGCCTGGAGTTTTTCATTTATATTGATAATTCTTTTTAGTAAAAAAGGTCTGGATAAGTATCGACAAACTTACTGTCATAGCGAATAATCAGATAAGTAATTGCCAGAAATACGAACATCCCCGCCAGCCCCTGAGCACCCACAACCATTGGATCCCCACCAATGACGAAGAATAAAGAGAGAATAGAAATATTATTCATAATCCCTGTAAAAGTGGCTGACGCATAAATACTACGGGTTTTTAATGCAAAATAAGCCATTGGGAAAGCGATACTTACAGCATATCCGACCACACTCATTGTGGTGATAATCATATCAAAATCAAGACTCGCTCCCGGAGTCATAAACCATAGATAAGGTAAAAACCAAAGCCCATAAGCAGCACCAACAATCAGGTTGCCTCCTAAGAAACCAAGCTTTTGAGTTTCGAGCAGAAGAAATCCTCTAAATCCTAATTCTTCCCCAATATTGAAAAAGAGATTGAAGGTAGCTCCCAGAAAAACCCCTCCGATCAAAATGACAAAAAACAGCACCCACATTTCCGAAGGCATATAAATATGGAAAAAGAGATCGCCAGAATAAGGGGCAATCATGCTGAGTATTTCCTCCTGAACCCGGTTGGCACCCATGACAACTTCCCCAAATCCAGGTACATTTAAAACATTTCCCAAAATGAAAACCATCGCAGTTGTTGACAAAACAACTCCGATTGGTAAAAAGACTGTTGCCAAAATCCAGTTGAAGCTATATCTTTTGCGATTCCAGCCAAATTTTGCCAGGGAACCTCTGAAAACGTATTTCTGGATCAAAATCGCTGCCAGACCAGGTCCCCAACTATAAGCCAATAGATTGATAATCGGGCCTACCATTGAATCCGGATCTGTAAAAAAATCAGCAATTTGCAGGCCCAGCCAACTCAGACCTATACTCAAAGCGAGGAAGAGGAGTATTTTTGGATAATTCATAATTTTCCTTCAAAATTTTGGGGTCTACCAAATATAACGAAAAATCCGGTTTGTTGGGTTGGGAAATCCGGTTTGAATTTCCTTTTTATTCACGATTCATCAATTAATCCTGATTTTTGCAGGTCTTTAACCTTTTCCAGACCGAGTCTTTCCATCAATTCTATATTCTTTTCAGGAATTCCTTCCGGATCAGGATGTGAATCGATGGCTTTACTGAGACTTTCTTCACGTAATAAATGAAGGATTGGATAAGGCGATCGGTTGGTGTAATTGGTTACATCATCTTTTTCTGTTCCAAAAAACTGATAGTCAGGATGAAAACTGGCAATCTGAATGATCCCTTCCAGTTCAGCCTCTTCAATAACAGTTTCGGCAATGTCCAGGAAATCGATATAATCCTCAAAATTGCTCATCACATGAGGGTGAATTAGCAGAGTTGTATCTGTAGTTTCCGGGCTTGTATTGACTAAATAGTCAATTTCTTTGACCAGATCAGCTAACAGCATTTCGTCATCTGTTGCCTCACTCACCACAAATTTCACCTGGCCTTTGCGAAACACGCCAGTAGCAAAAGGGCATAAATTCAGCCCGATTACCATGTTTTTTACCCAGTTTTGGGTATGCGTCAGATATGTTTGTGTATCAGGCACTTTGATCTAAAAAATCACTGATTTTTCTGGGAAGAATGTCAAAATTGGCCAGGTTCACAAATTTATTCACCCGGTTATCGATTTCGTCATAAGAAAGGTCGATCAGTCTTTCCGGGCCAAACTTTTCTACACAAAAACTAGCCATAGCACTGCCATAGATGACCGCTCTTTTCATTGCTTCAAAATCATTCTTTTCAGCCTGAGCTAAATATCCAATAAATCCTCCGGCAAAAGTGTCTCCGGCTCCGGTGGGGTCAAAAACTGCTTCTAAAGGCAGACCTGGTGCGGAAAAAATCTCATCATCGTGGAATAATAAAGCTCCGTGTTCACCTTTTTTGATCACCAGATAACGTGGGCCTAATTCCATAATCTTATGAGCAGCTCTCACAAGAGAATATTCCTTTGACATCTGGCGGGCTTCCTCATCATTAATTACCAGCACATCAACCAGCTTGATTGTTTCCATTAAGCTATCCCATGCAATATCCATCCAGAAGTTCATGGTGTCCATAACAATGAGCTGAGGACGATTGGGCAGGCGCTCGATAACCAGACGCTGGACGTCGGGAGCGAGATTTCCCAGCATCAGATAATCGCAATCGTGGTAAGCTGTTGGCACAATCGGATCAAAATTTCCCAGCACATTCAACTCAGTAGCCAGTGTGTCCCGGCTATTCATATCATTATGGTATTTCCCTGCCCAGAAAAAAGATTTTTCATCTTTTTTAACCTGTACGCCTTCGAGGCTTACCCCGTGAGATTTCATCATTTCCATATCTTTAGGCAGGAAATCGTATCCCACTACCGAAATGGCATTGACCGGCTTAGAAAAATAGGAAGAAGCCAGTGAAATATATACTGCTGCTCCGCCCAGAATTTTGTCTGTTTTTCCGAAAGGTGTTTCTATTGCATCAAAGGCCATAGAGCCAACAACAACCAAGCTCATATTAAATTTAATTTAAATTTTCGGCAAAGATAAGGTTATTTTGGGAAAAAATGAGAGAGAAAGAATTGCTTTAGGGGAATCGTCTTTTTCGACATCCCCAGGATGTCACCCTGAGCCTGTCGAAGGGCCTTAGTACCAAAAACAACCTTTCAAAAAATTTTCAGTAAAAAGCACCATACAAATTTCACAGCCATGAATACTAAAATAGCCCACAACTATTACGTCTATTTTACGACTAACCCTGGTCGAACAACTCTTTACATTGGCGTCACCAATAACCTGCCCAAGCGTTTACGAGAGCATTTTGAGCAGTGCGGAAGTTCCAGAACCTTCGCAGGTAAATACTATTGCTATAATCTGATATATTATGAGTGGTTTCAGGACGTAAATGCAGCAATAGCCCGTGAAAAACAGCTTAAAGGGTGGTCAAGAGACAAGAAAAATGCTTTGATTGGAAAAATTAATCCCGGTTGGGATTTTGCAACAGAACCTTTTTTTGATGATAAATGGGGACGATTTTGTGGAAATCTTTGAGAAAGAGGGCAGATTCTTTTATAGTGAATATGCTGAAATTTGCCTTTGAGCAAATTCTCTTTTCGACATCCCCCGGATGTCACCCTGAGCCTGTCGAAGGGTCTTAGTAGACGAGAGTGTTTTTAAGTACTAAGGCCCTTCGACAGGCTCAGGGTGACAACTGAGTGTTGTCAAAAGAAAGAAGCTTCGCTGGTAAAATCCACATCGCCAACTGGCGAATACATTTTTTACACAACTAAAGTTGTCTAAGAAAATAATTTGCCTAAAGGCAAACGCAACTACTTTTTAAACAACGACCGCAAAAATCCCTTCCCCTTTTTCCCTTTCCTTGCTTTAATATCTTCAGTCATGATTTTATGCATTGCTCCCCACAAATGATCAGAAGCCTGTTGCCAGGTTTTCCCACTGGCCTTGACCATTGCATTAGCTACCAGATGGGAGATTTCATCTGGTACATTATTAAAATAAAATAATTTGAAGAAAATATAGGTCATAGAAAGCGTAGCTCCCATGTGGTCTCCACCATCCCTTTCTTTTCGGGCAGTTTGATAGGATTCTTCAAAATTGGAACGGATATTTTCAAGTGTACTCCTGTATTTGTATGGAATGAAGGTTTGTGCTTCATACAAGTCCTCCTCGAATTCTTGTTGTTCGTAATTTTGTAATTTAACCAGGAATTCTTTTCCTCGACTTACTTTGTCATTCAGCTGAGATTCGCCCTGAAGAAAACTGATTTGTTTTTCAATTTCACTCCGAAGAATACCCTGTGGGTTTGCATAATACTCGATTTTCATAAGAGTAATGTTGAGAATATCCCAACAGTACCCCAGGCTTCGTTTGGTCTCAAAATAAGAAATATAGTCTTGCGCTTCCTTGACATATAACTGTACCTGTTTCCAAATTTGGGATTTTACCTCCTGTTCGTAAGGTTTAATAATAGGCTCCTGTAGCCACTTGGCACCAAATTTTTTAATAAACTCATCATCGTAAGCATCTGCATAGAGACATATTTCTCTGAAAACCTCATACATCTTATAAGGTTCGCAGAGATCCAAAGGACAATTATAAGTAAAGGCTAATTGGTCCTTTTCCAGAACAATCCTTGCCAGATTTAAAGGAGAAAAATTGATTTGTGCGACTTGTCTGAGCAGTGGAATTTTGCTGGCATTGGCTGCACTTAAAAAAGGAGCTTTGACATATAAATGATCATTTTTTATATCAATATGAATCACTGCCGAACCATGGGGAATCACAAAAGATGACTGGTCGTCACTTCCCGTTTTTTCTGCTAATTCAGGATCTACATAATGAATAATCCCTACTACTGTATCTTTGTAACGGCCACTCTCATAAAGATTCAGGACTGTATCCCAATAACCCGGATCAACCTTACTTTTTGTACTGCCATTCACAGTTTTGACAAAACTCGGTGCAATGTTCATAGGATAACAAAATAGAGGATTTTTTGGCAAAACATCCACAATTGAACCAATTTATTTCGCTGATGTTTTGTAATTTGGAAGATGTATTTATCGAGTTTTTATTTTTAATGGAATATTGATGGCTGATCATTTAGATGATGAATCCCGCCCAAAACTGAATCGGGATGAACTGCTGGACGGATTATTTACTCCTGCCAGTACGAATAAACGCCTTGCCAACTACATAATCGATACGGTTCTTATTTATATTCTCGCATTGGGTTTTAATTCCATTTACATTATAGTGATTAATGAAAAACTGGATTTGGGAGTAGCGGAAAATTACCTGCTTTCGGGTCTGGGATTTTTCAATTTCGTTCTCTGGGCGCTTTATTACTTTATATTAGAACTTGGGACTGGAAAATCAGTCGGGAAAATGATTACCAAAACCAGGGTAGTGAATGAAATGGGCGAACCTCCTGACCCTAAACAAATCATCTGGCGTAGCCTGGCCCGTCTGATTCCCTTTGATGTATTTACCTATTTGGATAAAAACCCTCCCCGTGGCTGGCATGACAAATTGTCAAAAACGCAGGTAGCTGAAGATAAAAGCCTTTACTGGGTAGAAAATAATTAGGATTGTTTTTCTCTTAGAGGATAATTGATAATTTGGTGATCAGAATTTTTGTTAACCAAATATTTAATCAAATGAAAAGGAATCTCATTTTAAGCTTTCTGATTGGTCTGTTTTTTTTCTCTGTTCCCTCTTTGGTTGAAGCAGCAAGTGCCGACTCAAGAGAAATGACAGTTGAACACTATGATAAGACAACCAAAAAAGAATTAAAACAAACCCTGAAAAAAACATTCAAATCGACTAAGAAAAATCAACCCATGGAGAAAAAAGGAGTGGGTGGAGCGCTTTTGGTTTTACTGGCCTTCATTTTACCTCCTCTGGCTGTTTTCTTTAAAGTGGGATTTGGATCCGCATTCTGGATAAATCTTTTACTGACTCTTTTAATCTGGATACCAGGAGTTATTCACGCATTGATTGTGATTACTAATTGATAATCCAACTATATACTAGCCGACACTTTCATCCAAACTGATTCGTTACTTTTGCAGTTAAGCAAAGGGAATACTCAATTTTTACCCATAAGCTATGGGATTAATTTTGTTTCTTTGTTTACCTGATAAAAAATCTAACTCTAGAACTATGCGATTTTCACAGACAAGCCTTTTGTTAATAGGAATGTTTGCTCTCCTCACAGTCGCTAACGCACAGAATTACGCCGATGAATCAGTTTTGAGTACCGGTAAGTGGTACAAACTGGGGATTGTGGAAGATGGGATTTACAAACTTGACCGTACCTTTTTTTCCGGAATCGGTATTAACCCCGATGATATAGACCCGCGCAATATCCGGATTTATGGCAATGGCGGGGCAATTTTGCCTCAGGAAAACAGTGCCTTCCGGCATGATGATCTGGTGGAAAACCCGATTTTCATCGCCGGGGAAAATGATGGGAATTTTAATACCGGGGATTACGTCTATTTTTACGGGCAGTCGGCTCATACCTGGACTTTTGGTAATGAAACTCAGCGGTTTAAGCATAATTACCATATCTATGCTGATACCAATTTTTACTATCTCAATATTGCTACAACTCCAGGGAAAAGATTGGCTTCGATTCCTTCGGAAGCCAATGCTACCAATATCGCCCAAAAATCCAGAGGTGTACGTTTTCATGAAACCGAAAGTGAAAATCTGATCAAATCAGGACGCTTTTGGTTGGGAGAAAAATTTGATTTGGTTACTGAAAGAACGCGAGGGTTTTACATTCCCGATGCAAAGACTGATGGCAAAATTCGTATGACGATTCGTCTGGCTGCACGTTCTGATGTGTCAACCAGTTTTCAGATTTTTGCAGGAAGTACCAATCTGGGGAAGATAGATCTTGGCTCGACCAATGTATCCAATTCCGAAGCCCGACATTATCTGGCAAAAACCCAGACCTATATAATCGATCCCTCTGCGGTTTCATCCCAGGATGATTCGCTTTATATAAAGATGATCTTTAATAAAAGTGGGTCGAATCGCTCTGAGGGATGGCTGGACTGGATCGAAATTGATTATGATCAGCAATTGAATACCAAAGGTGCTGATCAGTGGTTTTTTAGCTTGTCAGACGATGTCCTGCCTGGCCAGATCACAGAATTCTCTATTGCCGGAGGAAGTAATAATTATCAGATCTGGGACATAACCAACCCTGTAGAAGCCAGAATGCAGGAATTCTCACTGACTGGAACCAATATGAAATTTTTGGTTAAGTCGGATTCCGTCAAGCATTTTGTAGCTGTCAAAAACAGCAATCTTACGCCAGTTTCAGTCGAAGATGTGGCCAACCAAAATCTGCATGGCCTCTCCCTGGTGGATTATGTGATGGTAACTTATCCAGGTTTTATGGAAGAAGCGGAAAAACTTGCCGATTTCCACCGGAATCACTACCAGCGAAGTGTAGAAATCGTTACGCCAAAGCAGATTTATAATGAGTTTTCCAGCGGCAAACAGGACATAAGCGCCATTCGGGATTTTATCCGCATGATTTATAAAAAATCAGGAGGAATCGCTCCCGGCTGGGTATTATTATTTGGCGATGGTTCATACAATTACAAAAATATCAAACGGCAGGGGTCGAATATAACCAATTTCATTCCGACGTATCAAAGCCGTGATTCCTGGGAGCCTACCGATTCCTATACCAGTGATGACTTTTTTGTGATGCTTGATGATGATGAAGGATTTTGGGGAGAATCTTCAGGGGTTGACGGGGATAATTCTTACGAAGTAAATCTGCTGGATGTAGCCATTGGGCGTCTTCCTGTGGAGACTAAGGAAGAAGCAGCCGGGATGGTGGATAAAATTATCCGTTATGCGACCAATCCCGATGGTGAAGGCCTGGGAGCCTGGAGAAACCGTGTAGTACTGGTTGCAGATCATAAAGAAGGAGAAGGGAGTACCCACGTAGGACAAGCCAATGCATACAGCAGTCTGATTCGCAACAGCAATGCCTGTATCAATATTGACAAAATTTACATGGACAACTACCAAATGGTAGTCAGTGCCGGTGTAACCCGGTTTCCTGAAGGCCGCGAGGCTCTTTTGACCGCCCTTGATCAGGGAAGTCTGATTGTCAATTATACCGGACACGGTGGGGAATACGCCTGGTCTAATTCCCGTATTCTGGAAGTCCCCGATATCGAAGGGATGGACAATGCAGATCGTTTGCCAGTTGTCATAACTGCCACGTGTGAATTTGGTCGGTTTGACGATCCTGACCGCCGTTCGGGGGCAGAGATTATGACGATTAATCCATTTACCGGAGCGATTGCCCTTTTTACCACGGTTCGTTTGGTTTATTCTTCTCCGAATGCAACACTGAATCAGAATTTCTACCGTGAGGTCTTCGAATTTGATAGCCTGAAAGGGAGAATGCCAACCCTGGGAGAGGTAATGATGAGAACCAAAAATAATACTTTTATCAGAGGCAATCTGGCCAATATTAACTCCCGAAACTTTACCCTTCTGGGAGATCCCGGCCTGATTTTGAATTATCCTCAGTTGAAAGCACGAATTACTCAAATCAATGATGAGCCTGTGATAGACGGGGAGATCGATTCTTTGCGGTCTTTGGGGCTGGTAAAAGTACGTGGGGTCATTGAGGATGAATTTGGAAATTTCCAGAGCAATTATAATGGGGAGATGGACATTACGGTGTTTGATAAACCAAGTTTGTTTACCACCCGATTGTCTAAATTTTCCTTTCGCTGGCAAAAAAACCGCATTTTTAACGGAAAGGCGAGAATTGAAAATGGTGAATTCTTCTTTGAATTTGTCGTTCCGATTGACATTTCTTATGAAGATGGAGATGGAAAAATCAGTTTATATTTCTTTAATGATGAAACGGACGGTGCCGGTTGTTATGAAGATTTGTATATCGGAGGAACGGATGAAAATGCGGCGATAGATGATCAGGGACCGGAAGTTAAATTGTTTATTAATGATGCTAACTGGATTTCAGGAGGTTTGACTGGAAAAGATCCTTACCTCTATGCTGAAGTCAGGGATGAAAATGGTATCAATACAGTCGGTATCGGAATTGGCCACGAGATTATTGGAATTCTTGATGGGGATGATAAGAATGTGTTTATTCTTGGAGATTATTACACTGCAAGATATAATAGTTATCAGGAAGGGACGGTAAAATATCAGATGAAAGATCTGGAGAATGGAGAGCACGAATTGATGATTAGAGTCTGGGATGTAGCTAATAATTCTTCCGAAGCTTATACGCGTTTTATTGTTTCTGATGATGCTGTGATGGCACTGGATCAGGTCTTGAATTTTCCGAATCCTTTTATAGAATCAACCGAATTTTTGATTGCACATAATCAGGCAGGGAAAGAATTGGATGTGAATATCGAAATCTTTAACCTGGCTGGTCAGGTGATGAAAACCCTTCGTGCCTCATTTTTGGCGACGGGGAACGTCTATAAGGATCTGAAATGGGATGGCACAAGTGATCGGGGAACGGAAATTAGCAGCGGAATGTACCTTTATCGGGTTACTTTGACCAATAAAGAAACAGGCCAGAGAATCAGGCAGACGGAAAGACTTGTCATGATCCGAGAATAAAGGTAAGAAAAAAGAAAATAAAGCTTCCTTTTGGATGCAGCGTTCGTTAGTTGAGAAAAGAATATACCCCTGGAGGATATTGAATCCGGGGGAACGCTCAAGAAAATCAAATTCAAAAAGCTGTACTTTCGGATAAAAGGTTTATATTTGGCCACTGAAAAAAGTAAGCTTTTAAAAGCAATTTAGTATTAGAAAAACAAAAGTCCCATTATATTTACCCTCATTAAAAACTGAAATTTGACTCGCCTATGAAGTAATGCTACACTTTTTTTGTACATCAAATATTTAATAAGAACAAAGGTAGCACGATATGAGAAAAGTAATTTTCACTACCGCTTGTCTGGGAGCCTTGCTTGCATTTATGCCCGGACTATTTGCACAAGGGGGAAACACTGCTGGGCAGGTAAATGGGACTAAAACAATTACCACCGCTGTACCCTTTTTATTAGTAGCCCCTGATTCCAGAAGTGCCGGAATTGGAGAGGCCGGAGTTGCCGTTACCAACGACGCAAATGCCATGCATTGGAATCCCTCTGCGATGGCGTTTTTTGAAGACCGAATGGGATTTAGTATGTCCTATTCTCCATGGTTAAGAGCTTTGGGAATTCCCGATATCAACCTGATGTATCTTTCCGGTTACTACAACACAGGAGGATCTGGAGTAATTGGGGCTTCACTGAGGTATTTTTCTTTGGGAGAAATTGAATTCACAGATGGATTGGGAATTCCTATTGGTAGCGACAAACCCAATGAATTTGCCCTGGACGTAGGGTATGCCTTGAAGGTGTCAGACAGATTGTCTGCGGCCATATCTTTGAGATATATCTACAGTCGATTGGCTTCAAATGGTGGTTTGGTTGGAAATGCCCGCCCGGTTAACTCTGCCGCAGGTGATCTTTCCTTCTCTTACAACAAACCATTTAAAATTAAAGGAGCCACCGATTTGCCAGTTCTGTTTACTTCAGGTGTTAATATCACGAATATTGGTCCTAAAGTATCCTACACTTCAAGCACTGCTGACAAAGATTTTATTCCGATTAACCTGAGATTTGGGTATGCATTCAAATTCGATGTGGATGAATTTAACAGCATTACCTTTACCAATGATTTTAATAAATTACTGGTACCTTCAGAAGGAGGAAGATCTGATATTCCACTGCTTCAGGGAATGTTTGGTAGCTTTGGTGACGCAACAGGTGGATTTGGCGAAGAAATTTCAGAGTTTAATACTGCTGTAGGACTGGAATACTGGTATCGCGAGTTATTTGCTGCACGTGCCGGATTCTTTTACGAAGATCCCCAGAAAGGAAACCGTAAATTCCTCACCTTTGGAGCAGGTATCAAATACAATGTATTCGGAATTGACTTTGCGTACCTTTCTCCATTACAGAGAAATCACCCGCTTCAAAATACGTTGAGGTTCACCTTAACCTATGATTTTGATTCAGCAGGGAACGAATAAACCACTATCTGTATTATTAGATAATACTAACCTAGGAAGAGGACTTTAAGTCCTCTTTTTTTATATTATCGATTTATTAAACATGTTCAGACAATTTGGATTAATCGGCAAAAAACTGGGGCATAGTTTCTCCAAAAAATACTTTACTGAAAAATTTAATCAGGAGGGAGTTGATGCTGCTTATGAGCTATATGAAATTCCTGAAATCGAGGAATTGAATCAAATTCTGAAGATTGAAAACCTCCGTGGCCTCAATGTTACGATTCCGTACAAAGCAGAAGTAATCCCTTACCTTGATTGGCTTTCTCCTGATGCAGAGGCAATTCAGGCAGTGAATACGATCTTACTTAATGATGGAGAAATTTCAGGACATAATTCGGATGTCTATGGTTTTCGAATCTCTCTGGAAAAATTTCTCAACGGAACTGTCATCGAACATGCTTTAATTCTTGGAACCGGCGGTGCAGCCAGAGCTGTAGCTTATGTGCTGGATCAGGCTGATTATATTCATCGATATACTTTTGTATCCCGAAATCCAGAAGATGGTACTCAACTAAGCTATGAGGATCTGAATAAAAGTATCATTGCTTCGACTAAATTAATTATCAACACCACTCCGCTGGGGATGTATCCGGAAATAGACCATGCTCCTGCCCTACCCTATGAATATCTTGATCACACTCATTTTTTGTATGATCTGGTTTATAATCCTGCTGAGACGTTATTTCTGAAGAAAGGTAACGCTCAGGGAGCACAGATTCTCAATGGATTGGAGATGTTGATTGGACAGGCAGAGCGGTCGTGGGAGATTTGGAACGGAGTTTAGCCATTGGCCTTTGGCTATTAGCCGGAGCCAACAGCTAAAGGCCAATAGCTAAAAACCTTTATTCCACCGTCACCGACTTGGCCAAATTCCGTGGTTGATCCACATTACAACCCCTCATCAGCGCGATATGATAAGAAAGCAATTGCAGAGGAATAACCGTCAACAGAGGCAATAACGCCGGACTGGTTTGGGGAATTTCGATGACAAATTCAGCCAGATCCCGGATCAATTCATCTCCTTCTGTAACAATGGCAATTACCCTTCCTTTTCGGGAAACCACCTGATCAATATTGCTGACAATTTTTTCATAAGACTCATCGCGGGTTGCGATGAAGACGACAGGCATATTTTCATCAATCAAAGCGATTGGTCCGTGTTTCATCTCTGCTGCGGGATACCCTTCTGCATGGATATAAGAGATTTCCTTGAGTTTTAAGGCACCTTCAAGGGCAACAGGGAAGTTATACCCTCTTCCAAGGTAAAGGAAGTTTGTAGCGTCTTTAAACAGCTCAGAAATGGAGATAATCTCAGGATTGGACTGCAAAATCAGTTCTACCTTTTGGGGAATGC
>JAGQVA010000188.1 GCA_020438265.1 Bacteroidota bacterium | reverse complement strand
TGCGTAGGGGCGAATAAAGTTCAGTACCTGAAACCAGTAAAACATGTTGGCTTTGAAAGCGCCTTTTTCATCAATCAGTCGAGAATAGTATTCATGGAGATCTCCCTGAATTTCTTCCAGGAGAGCATCCTTACAAAAAAATGAAAGGAGTTTGTCAGCCCATTTGGGAGGAAAGGGATTCATCTCAGATAGATTTTAGGGAGTATTGATGCCAGAGATTTGCACGAACTTCGTTGGAGCTTTCCAGAACTACTTTTCCATGGGCGGTTAATTCGAAGATGCGCTTTCTGCGTCCTCCCCGTTCATTGGTTGCACCTTTGAGTTCGGATTTGAGAAATCCTTTATTCTCCAGACGATTGAGGGTTGCATGGACCGCCCCAATAGTTGCAGTGCGGTTTGCCTGTTCTTTGAGTTGATCGACAATGGAGAGGCCGTAAGCTTCTTCGCCAAGTATACCAACCAGGAGCATGATCATTTCTTCAAATTCGCCGATATATTCGCCTTTCATATTGAGTACTATTCTTTATTTGCTCTACAAACATAGAAATAATACTGGTGTTTTGGATAATTTGTTCTACAAAATTAGAAGTAATAATTTAAATTGAGCAATATTGCCCATTAGAAGAATAAATATAAGGCAGAGGAATTAATTGCATCTTTAAAGCCAAAATGATTTTTAAATCATCCACCAAAAAGTTATTTTTAAACCCAAATCATTCGTGATAATCATTATTATCCACTAAACCACAATACCATGAAAATAAATACAAAATTTCCATTCCTTTTATCCTTTTTCTTCTTTTGTATTGGCATTCATGTATTGATTGCTCAATCATTACATTCGCCTCATCTTACTCCGGTTGTTGTTACCATTAGCAATAATAGTGTCGAGGATACTTACAAAGATGGAGATACACTGTATGTCGCTGGTAAATTTGATAAGGTTGGATATCAGACCGGAAGAATGGCTAAATTCTCATTTGATAAATCACAACCTTTGGGGCCTTACCCTTATATCGGTGATGGAACAGTTTCCGTTTCTGCTTCCGATGGAAATGGTGGGTGGTATATTGGGGGGAAATTTGACCAGGCTGGTCTGGAACCCGTTTCAAACCTGATACACGTTCTGGCTGATGGAACGTTGGATTCAGCCTTTACCGGGACTGCAAGTGGATGGGTCCATGCTTTATATTTGGATAATAATACCTTATATATTGGGGGAGATTTTGACAGTGTTTCAGGTCAATATCAACCCTATCTGGCCGCTTTGGATGCCACAACCGGCTCCGCATTAAGCTGGGCCCCTGATTTGGATTATTTTGTTTACTCCATTTTCGTTGATAGCAATTTTATCTATGTAGGAGGAATTTTTGATCATGTTGATGGAAGGGTACAGGAAGGATTTGCAAAATTTGAT
Organism: Bacteroidota bacterium; assembly: GCA_020438265.1. GTDB lineage: Bacteria > Bacteroidota > Bacteroidia > J057 > J057 > JAGQVA01. Next base: position 7,042 of record JAGQVA010000188.1, on the reverse strand, counting down.
AAATCGACCGGTCAGTATTTGCGGTCTCCGTCTTTTACCTATACTACTTATGGAGGCACCATATTTGATATTTATTCTGGACCCAATCAGGAGATTTATTTAGGAGGCAAATACACCCACGGGGGGTTGATTACAGGAAAAAGTGCTCTTATTTCAACCAATTCGGATATACCTGATCAAGATCATCCAATTATAGATGGAACCGTTTATGCCAGTCTCCCGGATGGAAACGGAGGTTGGTTTATTGGAGGGACTTTTAGCAAAGTAGGAGATTCTTCTATCTATAATTTAGTTCATATTCTTCCTGGTGGAATCATAGACACTAGTTTTACTCCTTCTCCCAATGGAAAGGTGAATGACTTAAAACTGGATGGAAATTTTTTATACATCGCAGGAGAATTTTCCTATATCGGTCCACAAAGCAGAAAATGGTTAGCAAGAGTAGATCTTTCTACAAATACGCTGGATGCCTGGGCTCCACAGGTTGATGATAAAGTGAATACACTTGAGATTCTGGGAAATGAAGTACTGATTGGTGGTGAATTTGTCACAGTAAATGGACGTCCTCAAAAAGGCTTTTGCAGATTAGATAAAACAAGTGGGGCAATTAAACTCTCGCGGTCATTGCGATATAGTGCTGCCGGGGGGATTCCTTCTGGAAATGCGATAGCAAACTATAATTCTGAGACTTATCTCGGAGGGCATTTTAGAGCAAGTGAGTTTCACACAGGATCTGGGGTGCAATTAAGTACCACCTCTACCATACCCACAGAATTAACTCCTTTTCTCAATAATGAGGTATATGATGTTGTGTCTGATGGAAGTGGTGGCTGGTATCTGGGAGGTAGCTTTGATCAGATAAATGTAAATGGGCAAAATTTTGCCCGTCTGATTCATATTCTTCCAAACGGAGAACTTGATACGGCCTTCCAGCAGACTCCCGACAATACTGTTTTTAGTTTAGTCCGTGATGGAAATACTTTATATATAGGTGGTATTTTTACTTCTATTACTGGTCAATCCAGAAACAGACTGGCTGCTATTGATCTTACTTCAGGTAGTCTTCTTTCCTGGAATCCGGATGCGAATCTGGATGTTACTGAATTAATGGTAGAAGGGAATCTGATCTACATTGGGGGCAGTTTTAGTCAAATAGGCGGTCAAACCAGAAATAATCTGGCTTCGGTTGACAAAATCACGGGTTCTGTTACAGCCTGGAATCCTGATCCCAATTCTTCGGTATCTTCATTGGCCTATTATAATGGGTATGTTTATGCAGGAGGAAACTTTAGTCAGATAGGGGGCCAGACTCAGGAATATATCTCAGCTATTGATGCGACAACCGGAGCCCCCACCGCATGGAATCCCGGAATTAACAGTAGTGTTTTTGCTCTTTTGGTAGATGGAGATTCATTATATGTGGGAGGATCTTTTACCGATATCGGAGGACAAATAAGAAGAAGAGTTGCATCATTTGACCTTCTCAATGGTTCCTTAACTTCATGGAATCCAAATAGTTATGGAGATATATATTGTCTCAATACTGATGGAGTCAATATTTACATCGGAGGTTTTTTTAATTCCATTGGAACACAAAGTACCAAGAATATTGTAGCAGCAGATAAGGTTGCCGGAACGATCTCCGCAACATGGAAGCCCATAGTCGATAATATAGTCCGAACCATTGCAGTAGATGGAGGCAAAATCTTTTTAGGCGGGGACTTTGAGCATGTAGATATGCAATTCCGGAAAGGATTAATCATATTTGACAATTTGACTCAGGAGTTAAGCCTTTTCAACCCTGAAGTCCATAATACTACCATCGGAAATGGAGATGGTATTATAAACGATATTCTCATTGATAGTAGTGGACAAATGTTTCTAGGGGGCGATTTTAATTATGTTGGAACACAAAATCGAATTAATTTAGCTCAGTTTGATCTGACAAATAACATAATAAAGTTTTGGAAACCGATCCCCGATGGTGAAGTTTTTACCCTGGCAAAAGAAGGTACAACAGTTTTTGCAGGTGGCGCATTTAATACAATATCAGGTGAAAATCGATTAAAACTTGCTGCTTTTGATTTGTCAACAAGTTTTGGCTACTTAATAAATAATTGGGATCCCGCACCTAATAGTACTTCTACTATCTATACGATGGCCTTAAGTGGAACAGACTTACTGGTTGGAGGATCGATGGAACACCTCTATTCTCTTACTCAACAAGGGATCTCAGAAATTAATGCAAATAGTCTTCGGTTAAAAGGTTGGAAATCTTTTGGAGGAATGGAAGTTAACTCAATTTTTGCCAAAGACAGCCTCTTATACCTTGGAGGGGACTATCTGAGATCACTAAATATCAACACAGGCCAATTGACAAACTGGAATCCATTTAATAGTGGAGATGTATATGCAATTGCTGGAAATGATTCTATGTTAATAGTAAGTGGTTCTTTTGGTAGTTTAATGGCATTTGATCTGAATACTGGCCTGATCGATTCTACCTGGTTCATTAATACTCTCGGATCATCCGTAGCTATCCGCTCTATTGAAGTAGCTGGTAATGATATTCTGGTGGGAGGGAATATGCAATATCTGGGGATTAAAGACAGGAAAAATCTGTATTCTGTCGATCTCTCTACCAATAGATTAACAGATCTGAAACCTGATATTAACCTCGGCCTAAAATCCATTGATATCAGTGGAGAATTTCTTTATATGGGAGGTGATTTTACTTTTGTGGATGGACAGCAAAGGTATCGTTTTGCTAAATTGAATAAGAAAACCGGCCAGGTTCTGCCAGGTAGCTATAATATCAATAGTACAGTAGAAATAGTTAAAGCCGACGAAGATAAAATCTTTCTTGGAGGGAATTTTAGCTATGTAAATACCCAAACGTCAAAATATCTGGCTGCCATTGATACGGCCGGAAATGTGCTGAATTGGGACCCGGATGTCAGCTCAACTGTAAAAGATTTACATATTGAAGGGGACACACTTTTTCTGGCTGGAAAATTTGGCTTAGTAGCCAGCACATCAAGAATCGGGCTGGCTGCTATTGATAAAAACACCGGAACGTTATTCAATTGGAATATGGGATTAAACGGCTACGTAGAAACCATTTTTGCCACTCCATCAAAACTATATGTAGGTGGTGATTTTACTCAAATAGGGGGAAAAAACATTGAGAGAATTGCTGCCATTGCGAAACATACAACGGATGTATTTAACTGGAACCCCGGCGCCAGTGGAATTGTCTATGATATCCATGTCGTTGACCAGCATGTCTTTTATGGGGGAAACTTTACCAGTGCAGCAGGACTACCAGTTTTAAGGTTTGCCCATGTCAATGCCAATACAGGTCTTCCGGGCTCATTAAGACTTAGGGTTGGAAGCAGGGTTTATCATGTCAATGTCCATGATAGTCTATTGTATATTGGAGGGGCTTTTCCCTCGGTAAATAATGCAACCCTTGGCCTGGGAGCAAACTTCACTTTTCCTACAAATGCATTTGATCCTAAACTGGATGCTGTTGTCCCCAATGTCGGAGGTAATACAGGTACTGCTACGATCAATGTTTTTGGTTCTGGATTTGAAAATGCAGTTTCTGTAAAGCTCCAAAAGGCCGGGCAGCCTGACATAGAAATGCCGGATTCTCTCCTTAGTATCATAGACGGTATTCAGATTGTCGGACCAGTAGATTTGCAAGGTGCAGCGTTAGGCCTATGGGATGTATCTGTGGAATTATCAGATGGAACGATTTTAACCCTTACTAATGGATTTGAAGTTCAGACGGGAGTCCCTGCAGACCTTTCAGTACATACCATTGGCTTTGACGTCATTCGGATAGACCAATGGCAAAATTATATTATTGATGTAAAAAACAATGGATTAAATGACGCCAAAGGTGTACCCCTCTGGTTTGCTGTTACTGACAATTTTGAAGTTGACTTATCTTTTGATATTCAACATCCCGATTCAATGGGAACCTTAACGGATACATTCGATCAGTTTATCCTGATTGATTCTCTGGCAGGTGAACCCTTTTCCGGAAAATTATATTCTCTATTGATTCCTTCGATTGCTCCGAACACCAATAAACTTATAAACATCAGTCTGAAAAAAACGGATATTGTAGATGGCAAATTATGGGCCTGGGTAAAAGATCCCTGGTATAAAGATTCTTTGGTTGCGGGTGTGTGGGATTGTTTTTATCTGAAAACTGACTCACAGGCTATCGCTACTGGAAACGGACCTTTACCCTCGGGGCCCAACTGTTTTTATACTTCCGCAGAGGATTATTATCAATATCTGATTAATTCTAACTTTGTGATCAATAGCAGTTCAGGGGGTAATCAGGTATTGCAGGAGGCGGTTTCTCTTCTTGGAGGCCTTGGGGCTGCCATAGATAGTTGTGCAGGTGGATTGGTTGCCAGAGATGAACTCTTAAAGCAACTAATTAATACAAAAATATATACCAGCAATACCATAAGCACTGAAATTTGTAACCCAAGTCCACCTTTATTGAGCACTGATAAAAAGCTCATTCAAAGTGTTGAGTCATTTGATCCTAATGATAAAACAGGGCCTGATAAATGGGTAAATGCGGGTGAAGAAACCCCTTATCTGATTCGATTTGAAAATGTGGATAGTGCTACTGCAGCAGCGCAAAGGGTAGTTGTACTCGATACGCTGGATCAGGATGTATTTGATTTGAATAGTTTTGAATTAGGCCTGATTACAGTTGGAGACCAGATTTATAGCATTCCTCCTGGGAAAAAATCTTATTCCCGGAACATAGATCTCAGGCCATCACAAAATTTAATTCTGAAAATTGATGCATCACTGAATAAAAATACAGGTATTGCCCGATGGGAATTTACATCTCTGGACCCTGCAACCATGGAACTTACCACTCATCCCCTTGCCGGGTTTTTACCACCCAATGTAACTGCTCCGGAAGGAGAGGGGAGCGTGTTTTTTATCATTAATACAAAACCCAATCTCCCCACAAATACAGAAATTACAAATGAAGCACATATTTATTTCGATAATAATGATGTGATTATAACTGACCCCTGGATCAATAAAATTGATGAAATAAAACCTCAAAGTGCAGTTAAACCTCTACCTAGCTGGACTTCTTCCGCAAGTTTTACGGTTAGTTGGGATGGATCTGATATTGGGGCTGGAATTGAATATTATGATGTTTTTGTCTCTACCAATGACGGAAACTTTGTTCCCTGGCTGTTAAAAGTTAATGACTCAAGTGCAGTATTTGACGGAATGCCAGACTCCACTTATAGCTTCTATTCTATAGCGACTGATAGTGCCGGAAATATTGAAGATGCTCCATTTGTCCCTGATGCTACAACTTTATTGGTCCATGTAAGAATTGATGATCAACATCCTGGCTATGAGTGGACATATAATGTTTATCCCAACCCCAGTTCTGGATCATTCTACCTCGAAATTCAAAATCCGCAGAATGAGCATATACACGTAGAGTTATTTGATTTACAGGGAAAAAAGATTACAGAACGTACCTGCAGTCAAAAACATCAGATTGAAACCTTTGAGATTGGTCATCTATCGGAAGGGATTTACATCATTAAGATGCAAACGGATAATAATATTAAAATTGAGCGGATAGTGATAAAGAGATAGATCACAGATCACAGTATTGCCATAATAGACAGCCTTCATAATCAATGAACATAAAAAGGAGATTCCATAGATCTCCCAGGCTAATCCTGTGTGCCAAGTGGTTGGGAAATATCACCTCCCAATGAGACCAAGATCACTGACCCTTTAAAAACTTAATCTTAGTTTAGAACCTCTGGATTGGATACATCCAGAGGCTCTAAGCATTTCCGCGTTCTTTCTGCTTTCCTCCGAAAAAGCAATTATTCTGATACACATGGACGACGGGACAACCTTCATACTTGTACTTCGCATTATTGAGAAACTCATTATTATTTACTTCTCCCTCTATCTTTTGATAGACCTGGCCCTTTTTTTCTATGCGCTTTTTGCTTTTGTGAGAAAAAAGCAGAGCCAATCTCAGCCTATTGAGTACAAAAACCATCGCATATCTTTACTGGTTCCGGCTTATAATGAGGAAGTGTCCATTGTGGATTGTGTCAGGACGCTATTGAAGCTTGATTATCCGGCTTATGAAGTGGTGGTGATCAATGATGGGTCCAAAGATGATACGTTTGAGAAGCTGGCAACCCATTTTAATCTTGTTCCCAAAGAAACGGTTGTCTCTCCCGTTCTGCATTCCCATTTTGTCAGAGGAGTTTATGAGGACACCCAATTTCCTCTCAAAGTCATTGACAAGGAGAACGGAGGAAAAGCGGATGCAATCAATGCCGGGATTAATTATTCCGATGGAGAATATGTCTGTACCATTGATGCAGATTCCATTTTGGACGAAAGCGCTTTGAAAAAAGTGATTGAACCTTTTGTGACAAGTCCTGATACCATGGTTTCCGGCGGACAACTCGCTGCTTCCAACGGACTGCACATCAAAGATAATAAGATCGTGAAAGCCGAAACTCCAACCAATATCTGGGTAATCTGGCAAATCATTGAGTATATCCGCTCTTTTATGATCTCCCGGACGGGGCTTAGCCGCATTGACGCGCTACTTATTATGTCGGGTGCTTTTTCCCTATATCGAAAATCAGAAGTAGAAGCGGTTGGAGGATTTCTGAGCAAGGTAAATGATCACCCTTATGTGACGGAAACCGTGGGGGCCGGAAAACACACCGTTTGTGAGGATATGGAAATTGTGGTCAGGCTTTACCGCCATCGAAAACAACAAAAACAAAAGGCAAAAGTGGTATTCCTGCCCAGTCCAGTCTGCTGGACTGAAGTACCCGAAAAAGGCATAAATCTATACAAACAGAGATCCCGCTGGCATCAGGGACTGGCAGAAAGTCTTTTTCTGCACAGAGAAATCATGCTCGAACCTGCCTATGGAATGCTGGGAATGCTTGGCCTCCCCTATTATTTCTTTTTTGAATTATTAGCACCG
>JAGQVA010000187.1 GCA_020438265.1 Bacteroidota bacterium | reverse complement strand
CTTCCACATATCATTTGCCTAAGGTGAAGGCTATTACCGTTAATAAGGTTCATGGATTGGCCCATTCGATTGAACAGGTAAAAAATGATTGGCAACCACGGGTGGAGACAATGGAAAGCGCTGCATTCTTTCACGCCATGCAAATTCGCCAGATTCCTTGTCATGTATTTAGAAGTTTGTCCAATTATGTAGAAGTAAGGAATAAATCAAACTGGAAAATAGGATTAGCCGTAAAAAATGTGCAAAATTTCGTTTTTAGAAATACTTTGAAGGGATGGATTTAATTGGTTAATTCGTTCTAAACCTATACATTCGTATTAAAAATAATCATTAACAGTTATTATGGCAGGCTCAATAGACAGCTCTAAAACCACAAGTCGTGCTATTTTAGTTATCGTTGGCATTCTTGTTTTATCAGCTTTAACCTATTTTTCTTTTAAATATTTTTCTGAAAAACAAGCCAATGAAACCAACCTTGCCACCATTGAAGATCTGAGTACAGAGATTCTCGATCTGGAGGAAAAAATCCTTGATATGGAGGAGGCGATTGAAGATCAAAATGTGGAATTGGCTGAAAAAGACAAACTCCTCGAAGAAAAATATAAGGAAATCGAGGCAATGGCCACCCGATTGTCTCAGGCAAGAAAAGAAGACAAAACCAAAACAGCCAAAATTCGGCAGCTGGAAAGCAGGGTTACTGAACTGAAAAGTCTGGTTGATCAATACAGCGAAAAAATTGGTTTCCTGACAGAAGAAAATAAAATCCTGGCTGGTCAGGTAGACAGTCTTCAGGAGATTGAAGGGCAACTTTCCGAGCAAAACCTGTCTTTAAGAGAAAAAAATCTTGCTTCAGCAAAAGAGCTGGAAGAAACCAAAAAAATAGCTTCTGCACTTAAAACCAATAATTTCCGCTTTATCAATGTTCGGAAAAACGGCAAGGAAAGGGAAGAAGAAGAATATTCAAAGCGCAGGCTCTACCAATTAAAATTTTGTTTTACCATTCTGGAAAACCTCATTACTCCCAGTGGTGCAAAAGACGTTTATCTGGTCTATGAAAACCCGGACGGAACCATTAATACAAACTTTGCTGAAGGGTATAGTGGGCAGTTTGTTCACAACAATACGGAAAAGAATTATACAGTAAAAACGACCATTGATTATAATAATTCTGACCTTGAATTATGTATTCCTTATGCTCCGGAAGAAGAAAATACATTTCAAAGTGGATTGCAGTATGTTTCAGTGTACTGTGATGGCCGGTTGATCGGACAGGGGAATTTTATGGTCAAATAGAAGAAATGATATAGTTTTAAAAAAAGGCGGGCTTTTGGCCCGCCTTTTTTTTTAATTAAACTTTATTTCGTCTCCTCTTGAATTATAGTATTTCACCTGAGTAAATGGGAGCGAAACATCTTCTTTCACTCTCACCCATACCCAAAATTTCTTATACCATTTGAAACGAAGGCTTTTGTGGAAGCCTCTTTTCAGATACGATGCGACAAAGGGGTTCACTCTGATGGTGAGCTTTTTTTCTTTGTTTTGACGAATCAGGAAGTCAATATGGTTGGAAATCTCATCCGCAATCAGAATGGATGGCTGAATTTTACCTGTTCCATTACAACTGGGACATTCTTCGGAAGTCTGAATATCAATCTGAGGTCTTACCCGTTGACGGGTAATCTGGATGAGTCCAAATTTACTCATAGGTAAAATCGAGTGTTTGGCCCGATCTGCCTTCATTTCCTTTTTCAGATGGTCATTAAGTATTCTGCGATTATCAGATTTTTTCAGATCGATAAAATCAACCACAATGATTCCCCCCATATCGCGTAGCCTTAACTGGCGCGCAATCTCGGTAGCCGCTTCCAGATTGACCTTTAGGGCGGTTTGTTCCAGGGTGTTATTACTCAGGTTTTTACTTCCGCTGTTTACATCAATGACATGCATGGCTTCGGTATGTTCAATGACCAGATAGGCACCATTGGCCATAGAAGCCACTTTTCCAAAGGAAGCTTTAATTTGTTTTTCGAGGCCTTTGGCCTGAAAAAGAGGAATTTTACCTTTATAGAGTTTGAGTCCTTTCAGAAACTCAGGTTGATGTTCCCGAAGGTAATCCTCAATATCCTGGAAAGCCCGTTTATCATCCGTAAAGATCGAATCAAACCCCTGACTCAACATATCTCTGAGGATACTTGTAGCCCGGTTGTGTTCACTTAATACCTTTTTAGGAGCACGGGATTCGGGTAACATCTCAGCCATTTCCCGCCATCTTTCCACGATGTCGAAAATATCCTTGCTAAGGGTGGCTGCATCTTTTCCGCTGGCAGCGGTACGAACAATCATCCCAAAATTTTTGGGACATAGACTTTCCGCCAGAATCCTAAGACGTCGTCGCTCATCAGAGGAACGAATTTTCTTGGAAACGGAAACTACTTTAGAGAAAGGTACCAGGACTACATATTGCCCAGGCAAAGAAATCTCACTGGAAAGGCGAGGGCCTTTGGTAGAGATCGGTTCTTTTACCACCTGGACCAAAATATCCTGGTTGGGGCGCAATACATCAGCCATCTTCCCATTCTTATTAATGTCCGGGAGGGTGGAGATTGTCCCCATAATGTCGTCTTTGCCGCGTTTGGTTGACTTAGCGGCTTTTGTAAATTTAAGCAGGGATCGTACCTGGGGACCAAGATCAAAATAGTGAAGAAATGCATCACGAGGATGACCTACATCCACAAATGCTGCATTCAGGCCAGGAACTATTTTCCTTACCTTTCCTAAAAACAAATCGCCGACTGAGAACTCTTCAGATAATTTTTCATGATGAAGCTCAACAATCTTTTTGTCTTGTAGGATGCCTATTCTGAGTCCCTCTTCACTTTTGCTTACAACTAATTCATTCACTAGCTACGTAATTTAAATTGCTTACGAAATACGAGCTGAAGCTGAAGAATGCTCTGAGGTGCTGAGTAGAGATGGTAAGCTTACCATAATAAATAAAATATCAGGACTGATTGGTGCGGTCAGTCCTGAAAGGCATCATGTTACATTGAACATAAGAAAATTATTTCTTCTTCTTATGTCTGTTTTTTCTGAGTCTCTTTTTTCTTTTGTGTGTTGAGATCTTATGTCTTTTTCTTTTTTTTCCACAAGGCATAATACTATTCTATTTTTTATTATAAATTATTCAATAATTCACGTGCGGTGCGTTTCTCATCCGGAGTTGCCTTACTTTTCACCAGTGATTCCAGTAAAGGTTTGGCTTTTTCCGGCTGATCCGACTCCGCGTATGCTAAAGCCAGCTGCAACTGAGCTGGATAATTATTCGGGTCTAGAGATAAAACTTTTTCAAATCTGGCTATGGCTCGCTCAAACTGGCCTGTCTGCATAGAAAAAAGACCCATTTGATAGCTCCCTTCTATATTATCAGGATTAATTTCCAGTAGCTTCCGCAAAGTCATAATCCCATTCATGCTGTTTTCAACTTTCCTGGAACGTGTATATGCCAGTCCGAGGTACAGTAGTGCCTCTTCATCCTGAGCGTTTACTTTCACGACATCTTCCAATGCCTGAATGCTTTGTTCAGACAAACGCTGAAAGAGAGCAGAATCCTGTTGAACAAAATCCATTTGCGTCGCAAGATAACTTAATCTTCCCACTTGTTTCTTACGCTCTTCAGACGGATTTTCAGCTAAAGCATCCGAAGCATACTGAGAAGCATAAACAAAACGTTTGCGGGTTTCCAGGTTCAAGATAATGGAATCCAAAAGAGTTAACTTTTCACTTCCGGAAACATTTTCCAGATTCTTTATCCATTGATCAACTTTGGGATCAGATGCAAGAGGAGGAATTGAATTTGTTACACCAGTACTTTCGTTAGTTACTGATACACTGTTACTTCCAACTACAGATTCCGAACGATTCGTAAGATTTGTTTTATCTGCAAAGAACAAGAGTAAACACATGATTACTCCAAAAACTAAGACTATAATCCGTTGGATTTTACCAGAAGAAGAACCTGCCGATGTATTTCCTGCTGCCATACTTTAATAAACCAAATTCTCAGGAAACTGGTTTACCCGTAGAACTTTTTACTTTTTCCACAAAGACTTTTGCCGGCTTAAAGCTAGGCACGTAGTGCTCGGGAATAACGATAGATTTATTTTGGGAAATAATACGTCCCACTTTTTCTTTCCGGTGTTTTACAATGAAGCTTCCAAAACCTCGGATGTATACATTTTCTTTTTTAGCAAGGGAGTTCTTGACGACGGTAAAAAACCCCTCCAGGGAAGCGGATACATCTGCTTTATCTATACCGGTCTTCTGGGATATTTCCAGGATTACTTCTGCCTTAGTCACTATTGTCTAATTTACTAGTTACGAAACGGTTACAGTTAATAATCTTCTACGATTGACTCGCAAATTTAGTAGATTCGCTTGAATGACAAAACTTTTTTCAGATAAAAACTTTTACTAGTTGCGTTTTCGGTTACTTTCCGATGACTTTCTTTGGCAAAATATGCAGAAAATCGCAGGGATTTCCTTATTTCGTTTCTGTAAAAATAATTTATAAAAAATATACTTTTTGGATATTGGTCAGTCAATTGTAACGTGGTTTGAGTCCCAGGGGAGAGATTTGCCCTGGCGGGATACCCGCGATCCCTATCGGATCTGGATTGCCGAAGTCATTCTTCAGCAAACCAGAATTGCTCAGGGAATTAAATATTTTTATCGTTTTGTAGAGCGTTTCCCGGATGTACAGACGCTGGCATCTGCGCATCAGGATGAGGTCCTGAAATATTGGGAAGGCCTGGGGTATTACAGCCGTGCGAGAAATTTACACGCAGCAGCAAAACAGGTAGTAGAAAAGTATGAGGGGAAATTTCCCCAACATTATACCGAACTTCAAAAACTGAGAGGAATAGGCCCTTATACGGCTCGTGCTATTGGTTCTTTTGCTTTTGGAAACCAAACAGGAGTTATTGATGGGAACGTATTGAGAGTGATGAGTCGTGTTCTTGGCGACTTTTCTCCGGTAAACCAGCAGAGTACTCGCAAGAAATTTCAGGAAATTATTGATCAGTGGGTAAAAAACGTAGACTCGCGAAATTTTAATAACGGAATCATGGACATTGGTTCTGTGGTTTGTACGCCCACACAACCTGGATGCCTGATTTGCCCGCTGCTCGACCATTGTAAGGGTTATAAAGAAGGAATGGTCCATTTGCTTCCTTTTAAAGAGAAAAAAACAGACAGGAAAATCAAACACTACCATTTTTACCTGATTTCCAATACCAGGGGAGAAGTGGTAATCAGGCAAAGGCCTGCAAAAGGCCTTTGGGGCGGACTTTGGGAAATCCCCAATCAGAAAGTCTCCAAAGAGGAATGGGAAGAGAAAAAAAGTCGTTTAGCGGGAGAATTTTTTCATCAAATGAAGCACGTTTTTACCCATTTTGATATGATGATTAACGTTTTTCTGGTTAGCCCTCAGGAATACGATCTAAAGCCAGCTGAGCAATTTATTTCTAAGGATAAAATTCATATATTTGCTTTTTCTAAAGCTGTGTTGAAGATTTTTGATAAATGGCAAAATACGGATTAAATCAGGTAACCCTGATTGGGAATTTGGGAAAAGATCCGGAATTAAAATATCTGGACCAGGGAATTGCTTATACAAACCTCTCTTTAGCCTGTACTGAAAACTATCGGGACAAAAATGGTCAGAATGTTGACCAGACGGTTTGGGTAAGTGTAGTCCTGTGGCGATCCCAGGCTGAGATAGCAGCGAAATACTGTAGAAAGGGGTCCACTGTATGTGTACATGGCAGACTGATCACCAGAAGCTGGGAAACTCCTCAAGGTGAGAAAAGAAGTAAGACCGAGGTTGAAGGCCGTCGTCTGATACTCCTGGACAATAAGCCTGTGCACAATCCGCTGGCAACTCCGGTAGGTACCCAGACTATCACTCATTCTCAGGCAGTAGCACAAAACGCAACTTCTGAGAACCTAAATGAAGATATCGATGATCTGGATGAACTACCTTTCTGATTCGTCAAATTGCTAACTTAATTTTACCACACGTGGAGCCTGACCCAGGTAATTATTTCAATTCAATCATCCTTTTGGATCAAGTAACAATCTGGCCCGATGTTATTGGGCAGTTTGTCTTTTTTATTATCCTGATTATGATTTCCTTTTTGGTATCAGGATCAGAGGTTGCCTTTTTCTCTCTGTCAAAGGCAGAAATTGACGAATATCGTGAAGACCTCAACGCTGATTCTCAAAGGGTCTGGAAGTTGATTTCTTTTCCCAAGAAATTATTGGCAACGATACTCATCACCAATAACTTTGTCAATGTAGCTGCTATTCTGGTAGGCTCTAATATTATCAAGACTTTTGGGGAGGTTTATGATTGGAATTCAGGTATTCCCTTATGGGGAGACTGGGAAATTTCCATTGAAATATTGCTCAATATTGTATTGATTACCAGTATTCTTCTCTTTTTCGGAGAAATTGTTCCCAAGGTTTATGCATCCCGAAATCGCAAGAAAATTATTCAGTTTGTCGCTTTGCCCATGGACATGCTCAGGGCATTTTTCTATCCTTTGTCTTTTATCCTTATCGAAGGTACCCGTTTTATTGATAAAAAAATAAAACTCAAAGAAACGAATGCTTCCCTGGATGATCTTCGCCATGCGATTAACCTTACAGCCACAGATGAGGACCATAAGGATGACCAGGAAATCCTGAAAGGGATTGTCAACTTTAAAAATATCACGGTAAAGAGTGTGATGAGGGCGCGGGTAGATGTGGTTGCTATTGATATTAATATTCCACTGGAAGAACTGGTTACACTTATTAATGATGAAACATATTCCAGGCTACCTGTTTATGAAGAAAATCTGGATAATGTGAAGGGAATTCTCCACATCAAAGACCTGCTTCCTTATGTAAGACCTGGTCTGGAAGCTCCTGAACCAGATCTGAGAAAATTGCTCAGAGATGTCTATTTCGTTCCGGAAAATAAAAAAATAGATTCTTTGCTGGAAGAATTCAAATCGCAGCGGATACATATTGCGGTGGTGGTGGATGAGTTTGGAGGAACGGCGGGTATCGTTACTCTCGAAGATGTGATCGAAGAAATTTTTGGGGAAATTAATGATGAATTTGACAGTGATGACTGGATCTACACCAAAAAATCTGACGATACTTATATTTTTGAGGGAAGAATATCCCTGATCGATGTGAAAAAGATTGTAGGGCTTGATGAAGATGTGTTTGAAGATGCCCGTGGAGACAGCGATAGCCTTGGAGGACTGATTCTCGAATTACACGGAAAAATCCCCGAAATAGGTGATATTATCGAATATAAAAACTTTGAACTCCATGTTGAATCGGTAAGTAAAAACCGGATCAATATGATTAAATTTGTTATTAAGGAGGCGGCAGAAGAAGAAAAGTAAAGGGAAAATCATATTGAATAAATGATTGTCATTATAATTATGAGATTATTTAAATCAGGTACTGTGAATGCCGTTGTTTCGGCTTTATTTGTCTTAACCCTTCTGGGAAGTAGTTGTGATTCGTATACTCCTTACCCGCGCAAGATGGGTTTCCCCCGCATAGATTTTCCCGGTGAAAAAACGTATGAATCTTTTCAAAATGAAACCTGTCCTTTTACTTTCCAATATCCCTCAGATGGTGTAATCACCCGAAATCTTCCTGATTCCTGCTGGGTAGATATCAATTATCCGGCTTATGATTGTAAATGGCATATTTCCTACCGAAATGTGGGGAAATCGGGTAAAAACAGAAATGTCCATTATGAGGAATATCGAAAACTTATTTACAACCATACCATTAAGGCTTCTCAAATCAAAGAGTCTCCGATAGAGGTACCCGCTGGTAGAGGGGTATTATTTGAGGTATATGGAAATGTGGGTACGCCAGCGCAGGTATTTCTCTACGACAGTACTGAAAATCATATCATGATGATGTCCTTTTATTTTCAGACCGCTCTCAAAAATGACTCACTTGCCCCCGTGATTGATTATATGAAAGGAGAAGTGAGGAATATGCTGGATTCTTTTTCCTGGGAAAAAGAGTGATAACCAGTTAATTAATGATTATCACGACTGATTTATTATTTGCCAAAAACCTTCCAGGTTTCGAAAACCTGGAAGGTTTAAAAGTGAAAGAAAATCAGTCGTGATAATGATCATTTACCTCTGTGTCTCAGCGCCTCTGTGTTGAATATTTGGGATTTGAACCGACCAACTTTGTCCATCTCACATACATAAGACCCCAAAAGGCGTCCACCTCACCTGACAGCGACGATTCTCCAGACTGATTTTCTCAGTTTGAAGCCATGAAACAAACAATCAATCGTCCGCCTCTGGCGTCAGGAAATCTCCCCTTCATTGGCCATGCCCTGAGTTTTGCCCAAAATCGCAAACGTCTGATTCAAAAAGGATTCAAACAACATGGTTCCTTGTTCACACTCC
>JAGQVA010000186.1 GCA_020438265.1 Bacteroidota bacterium | reverse complement strand
AGATCCAGGACGGAAACTTTATATCCTAATTTGAGGAGTTTGGGCACCAATGCTGCGCCTACATATCCGGCACCGCCGGTGATAAAAACGTTATTAAATTGTCTGTTAGCCATATCTTTCTTTTTTTTGATTGCAGTAGCGACAAGGCATGCCTTGTAGCTACTATTGCATATTTTATTATTAATCTAAAATTCTTTCCTCATTAACTAAATATCCATAACTCTTCAATTCCGGTCCCGCAACAAATTCTATCAATTTTTGTGCATCTTCAGGACAAGCAGACTTCGTATTCCTCCCCCATCTTCTCTCCACAGAAGCAAGCATTTCTGGCTCATAATCCAACCCCATAAAAGCACAGACTTCAGGCAGAATTTCTTCAGGTTTTTCGAGCAGATCTTCATATTTGACAATCAAACACCGATCTTTGAATTCTGGTCTTGCTTCAAAAAACGTCCGAATCTGCGCATTTAAAGTCAGCCAACTACCTGCGATTTTTACAGGATCGCTATCCATTTCATGTCTCACAGTGAAGGAATTGAAACTATCCACCGGATTTCGCACCAGATGAATCAGTTTGATTTCGGGAAATCCCCGGTATAAGGCTTCCAGATCCAGAGACCGTGGAATGGGAGATCCCAGACACATTTCACCCACAAGATGAGTTTCCGGATCTTTACTTGTCAGATAATGATCCTGAATATATTGAAAATACTTACGCAGGCCTTCCACCCGCCCATCGTCAATACTGGTTTTTAGCGCTTTGAGATGTTTTTCCAGCTCTGGCAAGGAACGGGCTTTATGAACCTGAGCAGTAATATCCAGTTCCATAGTCATATCAGTTGTATAGAATAACCATGGTTGGACAAACATCGCTCCCTGAATTTTTGAATGTTGATTCAGGATACTTCGACAAAACCACCGTCCTCCGGAATGTGGCCACCAAACAACACCAACTAAACTAGGTTTCGACATTTCTTTTTACAAATTAGTCATGATTTAAGCCTGCAAATTAATCATTATGTTTTACTTCTGAAGGAGAAAATTTTTGTCGGGCCTGTTCATAAAAATGAATTAATCGGGGAATATTAGCCCCAATTCCAATCTTATGCCTTTGATCCAGAATTTCCTGCCTGATTCCCGCGTAATCCAGTTTTTCAATCATTTCCCGAATCACCTGAATATCTTCTTTTTTAATCTCCACACCTGCACCATGTCTTCTTGCCATCCAACTCTGAAAAGCCAGATCTTCTGATATGATTACAGGTATTCCTGCCTCGATATAATTATACAATTTCTGGCTACTTCCTCTTCCAAGTTTATTCGCAGAACGCGATGTGTCCACCAAAAAGAAAGGCAGGAGTCCGAAGTGATATTGAGAAAGTTCGGTTGCCAGTTGGTTTTGAGGAACCGATTTATGAACGTGGAAAAAAGGATTTTTCTCCGCAATTTCTTTGTATTCAGCCAAAATCATATCTCCAAATCGCATATTCGGAGAGGGATAAATGTGAAAATGAATATTCTGACGGGTAAAGGCATCGATCAGCCAGAACATTTTCATACTGCCAAAATGCTGGTTATCCTGAAATGAGCCTGCAATGCTTCCTGCATATACGATATGAATTTCGTCCATAGAAGGAACCGATTCAGGCGTTACCATATAATCCTCGTCCGCATACACAGGAAAAAACAACACAGGAGGTCTGTCTTTTATCTGGTATTCCTTACAGGCATTAAAGAGTTCCACGCTTTGGCTCACCAATCCAGCGGCATGACGGATGCTATAAGCTTCGTTGGGCAGGTCCAGTCGCATGTATAATTTGGGGGTATTCAGCCCAAAATAGCTAATATACATATCCTGCATATCCATAATTACAGGTGCCCGGGCAAAGTCAATGGCCAGCTTAATCTGATAACTTGGAATGGTAAAAGCGTGAATAATATCCACATTTTTCAATCCTTTCAGCTTTCTTTTCAGATCCCAGCTTGTGCGGAAGGAAAAAACATCCTGAAAGATTTCAGTATTGAAAATTTTATATCCTTTACCCTCTCCTACCATCAGATAACATTGATAATCGCTTTCTCTTTGTATCCATTTAGCCATTCGGGGGATTCTGGCCTGTAAATTATCTCCCAGAAACAGCACTACTTTCTTTCCATCACGCGACTTTAAATCCAGGGGTTGGGCAGGGAGCAGATAATAGGTAATCAGGTCAATCAGCGTATGAACAACCAGTTTTATCCGGAGCAGATTTTTTTTCAGTATTAACTCAATGGATTTAATCATCTACTTTTAATGCCAGTTTGTTGAGTGAATTTTCAATAAAATCATAATCTTCCCGGTTTTCCGCAACGACCTTTTCTACCTGACTGATTTCTTCAGGGGTCAACTGTGTTTTCCATTTTTCAAGCGGATCTCCTTTGGTAGATGTATTAATGATTTTCATACCCGAATGAATGATTTTTTGAGTCGCCTGATTATGTCGGGGAAGGACTTCCAAAAAATCAAAAATCCGCTCCAGGTAATGGTCCTGATAGCGGACAAAATCTTCATAAGATATGATCAGTCGTTGTTCCTCAGGCAATCTGGCAATATCCTCCATTGCTACACGATTAAGGCGAATCCAAAGATAGGGAATAATCGAAAAATCCCCGGGAAAAATCCGATCATCCAGTGCCTGATTTGTCGTTTCGTCTTTATGTATCCGGATATAGCCGTCTTTCGGATTTTCGGCGATATAATTGACCATTCCGTAGTTTTCGTACAAGCGGTTGAAAAACACTTTTGCACTGGAGGAATGGCCCAAAATAGATCGCACAATCAAAATCACTTTAAACCCTGGAAAAAGGGTGTGTATATACCCGATTTTGTTAGTCAGATTGGGAGATTTATTCACCGGGATTACATGATCCCAGTCATAAAAAATCGATCCTTTTCGGCTGGTAAACCAGTTTTTGGATCGCATCAGGTGGCGGCGGAAAGATTTTGACTCGTCGATAAAACGAGAAAAGTAATGAGTCATATTATTCGCGGCCTGAAAATTTGCATCCTTTTCATCCCGATACTCATTCAATCCTTTACACTGTGCCCCTCCAATGGCCGTCCAGATATCATTTAACTCCACCCCCACTTTAAACAGCTGAGGATGCTGGGTAAGTTTATCAACTAACATGGAAGTACCACTTCTATGACAACCCACAATAAAAAGTCCATCAGGAAATGGCTTTGGGGTAATCTCGGATTCCATATTCAAGGTCTTTCGCCAGGGAGCACTACTCATTTTTATAAAATCAGAGTGCGAAATTACTAAAATAAAACGTAAAAAGCCTGCTTCATTCAAAGCAGGCTTTTCTATCAAGTTTTTGTCCCTGATTATTAACCATTCATGGAAATCAGAAACTCATCATTATCTTCAGTATTATTCATTCTACTACGGAGGAATTCCATTCCCTCAACCGGGTTCATATCTGCCATAAACTTGCGCAATACCCAAATACGATTGATATCAGTAGGATCGAGGAGTAGATCTTCACGACGAGTACCTGAAGCGGTAACATCAATAGCAGGGTAAATTCTGCGGTTGGACAGTTTACGATCAAGCTGTAATTCCATGTTACCTGTACCTTTGAATTCTTCAAAGATCACCTCATCCATTTTGCTACCCGTATCAATCAAAGCTGTAGCCAAAATGGTCAGAGAACCACCATGCTCAATATTTCTGGCCGCACCAAAGAATCTTTTGGGTTTGTGAAGTGCATTTGCATCCACACCACCGGAAAGAATTTTACCTGAAGCAGGCATACAAGTGTTATGCGCACGAGCTAAACGGGTAATTGAATCCAGCAGAATTACTACATCGTGTCCACATTCAACCATTCTTTTGGCTTTTTCCAAAACAATCGTTGCCACCTGAACGTGTCTCTCGGCAGGCTCATCAAAAGTAGAGGCAATAACCTCAGCATTTACATTTCGCTGCATATCCGTAACCTCTTCCGGTCTTTCATCAATCAGCAGGATAATGAGATAGGCTTCAGGATGATTCGCTGCAATGGCATTGGCTACCTTTTGGAGGAGAACAGTTTTACCCGTTTTTGGCTGGGCAACAATCAATCCACGTTGTCCTTTTCCGATTGGGCTGAATAAATCAATAATTCTCAGAGAAAGGTCATTCTTACTCTTATTCTTATCTGAAGCCAGAATAAATCTTTCATTTGGGAATAAAGGTGTCAGGTGATCGAAATAAATCCGGTCTCTGACTTCATCAGGCGTACGTCCATTGATGGTTTCTACTTTCAGCAGGGCAAAATATCTTTCACCATCTTTAGGCGGACGGATCTGGCCATAAATCATATCTCCTGTCTTGAGACCAAAAAGTTTAATCTGAGAGGGAGATACATAAATATCATCAGGAGAAGGCAGGTAATTGTATTCAGAAGAACGCAAAAATCCATACCCTTCGGGGATCAGTTCGAGAACTCCCTGATTGCTAATGACTCCGTCAAGATTAGGAGCTTTGACATTTTCAGACTGGGATTGAGGTTTCTTCTCACTTCCAGACTCCTTATTTTCAGAATCACCACGATTCTGGCTTCTGGGCCGTACTTTGGATTTTGCTTCTGTTTCCTGTTCTGTTTCTGTGTCTTGTTCCTTGACAGTTACTTCCTCCTCAGTTTTTTCTTTATCTGCCTTGGTTATTCGTTTACGACGGGTAGTTTTCTGAGACTTATCCTCCTGATTATCCTCCCTGGCAGGCTCTTTTTTTGCTTCCACTTTAACCGGTTCATCCTCGTTAGACTCTTTGTCCTCCTGTTGGTTATCATCATCATCATCATCAGGTTTGCGAGTTCGTGTGGTCCGTTTTTTGGTTGCCGCTGTAGTGGTCTTCTTACGGGTAGGTTTTTTCTTTGGGGTCTTTTCTTCTGGTTTTTCCTCACCGGATGCAGAGCTATCATCAGCTCCACTTACTTCTTTTTTAATGCCTTCAACCTCAGCTGCCGGCATAATAGCCTGCTTGTCCAGAATTTTGAAAATCAGGTCTTGTTTGGCAAGCTTATCAATGTTATCTACTTCCAGTTTTTTTGCAATCTCCTGCAATGCCGCAAGATCATTGTTATTCAGCTCTATTATGTCGTACATATAATGATAGTAATTTTTTCAAGCGTATCTTGAATAAAGATTGTTTAGAGAGATATTATGTGAATGGATCGTTTCGGGGGTGCTGAATCTTCAGCTTTTCTTGAATAAAAA
Source organism: Bacteroidota bacterium (assembly GCA_020438265.1). Classification (GTDB taxonomy): domain Bacteria; phylum Bacteroidota; class Bacteroidia; order J057; family J057; genus JAGQVA01. Next base: position 3,272 of record JAGQVA010000186.1, on the reverse strand, counting down.
CAGCACATTCGAAAGGAAATGATGTATTTCGAGTGAAATACTTTGTAAAGGTACGTAAACTAATCGTAGTTTTCCAAAAAAATGTCGATAATCATTTACGAATTAGTAGTAAGTTTTTTTACTAAAATGCCGGGGATTTTGTTATTTCGCTCAAAATTAAGCTATTCATGCTGGAAATTCAGAAAATAAGACAAGACGCACAGCCCTTTATTGATGGGTTAAAAAACCGAAACATTAAAGATGCCGCTGAGAAAATTGAGCAACTTTTGACTCTTGATCAGAATCGAAGAGACTCAATTACCGAACTCGAACAGTTAAGAAACACCATGAATCAGTCGTCCAAATCAATCGGAAAGCTGATGAAGGAAGGCAAAAAAGAAGAGGCAGAAGCGGTAAAATCTGAGTTGGCAAGCTCTAAAGAGAGAATTAAGGATTTGGAACAAGAGGTTCAAACCATCGAATCCTCGACTTATGATTTACTTACCACTTTACCCAATATCCCGCATCCATCTGTTCCCCTGGGAAAAGATGCTTCTGATAATGCAGTAATTTCCCAAAACGATATTCAGGTAACATTCAATTTTACCCCCAAACCCCACTGGGACCTGGCTCTCGAACACGATATCATTGACTGGAAACTGGGTGTAAAACTGACTGGTTCAGGTTTTCCCGTTTATAAAGGAAAAGGTGCGATCCTCCAAAGAGCCCTGATCAACTTCTTTCTCACCAAAGCAAGAGAAGCGGGTTATACAGAGATTATGCCTCCTTTGATGATCAATGAAGCATCCGGCTTTGGAACAGGACAACTGCCCGATAAAGAAGGACAAATGTATGAGGTACAACTGGATGGGTTTTATTTAATTCCCACAGCAGAGGTGCCTATTACAAATCTCTATCGTGAGGACATCCTGAATCAGGAAGATCTTCCGATCAAAAACTGTGGTTATACGCCCTGTTTCCGCAGAGAGGCTGGTTCTTATGGAAAAGATGTAAAAGGGTTAAACAGACTTCATCAGTTTGATAAAGTAGAGTTGGTTCAGGTTACATTGCCAGACCACTCTTATGATACCCTCGAAAAAATGACTTCTTATGTTGAAAGTCTTCTGACTGCCCTTGAGTTGCCTTTCCGCAGGCTGTTGCTTTGTACGGGCGATGCGACTTTTACGTCAGCCAAAACCTATGACCTGGAGGTTTGGAGCGCCGGGCAGGAAATGTGGCTGGAAGTAAGTTCTGTCAGTAATTTTGAAACCTTTCAGGCCAATCGTCTCAAGCTCAGATATCGCGATGAGAATAACAAAACGCAATTATTACATACACTTAATGGTAGTGCTTTGGCTCTGCCGCGTATTGTAGCTGCGCTTTTGGAGAATAATCAGCAAGCTGATGGTTCTATTCTGATTCCTGAGGTGTTGAGGCCTTATACAGGATTTGACCGAATCGGGGAGACGATTTGATTTTTTATAATGAGAAAGGGGCGCAAAATTTTGCGCCCCTTTCTCATTTATTTTATCAATAATTTTGTGTTGGGGTTTACCCCAGCGCAGCAATACCCGGAAGCACTTTTCCTTCGAGATACTCCAGCAAGGCACCTCCACCAGTGGAAACATAAGAAACCTTATCTTCCAGATCTGCTTTTTTGATTGCAGCGGCAGAGTCTCCACCACCAATCAGGGAGAATGAGCCGTTTTCAGTAGCTTTGACTACTGCTTCGGCAACGGCCATGGTTCCTTTGGCAAATTTTTCCATCTCAAAAACGCCCATAGGACCATTCCAAAGAATGATTTTGGAGTCGAGAATGGTATCGTAATAATACTCAAAGGTCTGTGGTCCAATGTCCAGTCCCATCATATCATCAGGAAAGTCTTCATTGCGGACTACCTGTGTTTTTCCATCTTCACCAAAAACGTCAGAAACAACAGAATCTACAGGAGTCAGGATTTTCACGCCTTTTCTCACAGCTGTTTTTAGCAAATTGGCTGCAGTTGCGATTTTGTCTTCTTCCAGAAGCGATTTTCCAACCCGATATCCTTTGGCTCTGAGGAAGGTAAAGGCCATTCCTCCACCGATAAGGATATAGTCTACCTTATCCATCAGGTTTTCGATAATGACAATTTTATCAGAAACTTTGGCTCCACCCATAATTGCACATACAGGGCGTGCATCGCTATTGAGCACTTTTTCAGCATTCTCAATTTCCTTTTTCAGGAGAAGGCCACAATACACTTCTTCAAAAAACTTCGCGACAATCGTCGTACTGGCATGAGCGCGGTGAGCCGTTCCAAAAGCGTCATTTACATAATAATCGCCATGTTTGGACAATTTTTCAGAAAAGGCTTCATCTCCTTTTTCTTCTTCACGATAAAAGCGAAGGTTTTCGAGCACCAGAATTTCGCCTGGTTTCAGGTTAGCGCTCATCTGGTAAGCTTCCTCTCCAATACAGTCTCCCGCAAAATGGATCGGACAATCTACATATTTCTGTAAGGCTGGAATAGTGTGTTTGAGACTGAATTTATCTTCCGGGCCTCCTTTGGGTCTTCCGAGGTGCGACATGAGTATTGCCGAACCGCCATTATCGATGATATGTTTAATCGTAGGAATGGCTTCGCTCACCCTACGGTCGTCCGTTACTTCAAAGTTTTCGTTGAGAGGAACATTAAAATCGACGCGGATGAGGGCGCGTCTTCCCTTTACATTAGCCTGATTGATATACTTCATGAGGATATGTTTTAAGCGCGAAAATAACGCATAATCATGGGATGCTGCAAGCCGAAAGTCATTTAGGATAGAATATTTTTAAAATACTTGTAGCTTGTTACCCGATTCCTTAAAACTAAATCGTTTTCGTATGTCAGAAGTAAAAAAATTCAATGAATATCGAGAAAGGATGAATGAACGCATCCTGAATCTGGATTCAAAAATTATCAAACGCATTTATAATATTGACAGCCGGGCTTATGAAGCAGGAGCCTTAGGGGTAAAAACAAAAGAGCTGGCGGGTTTGGCAGCATCAATGGTTTTGCGCTGTGATGATTGTATTCGGTATCATATCCAGTCTTCCGCAGAAGCGGGAGCAACTGCTGAGGAAATCGTTGAGATTTTTGAGATTTCGCTGGTCGTTGGTGGAACGATTGTGATTCCGCATCTTAGACGGGCGGTGGAGTTTTTGGATGAAATTTTTGATGTATAAATATGAATGGAGGGACGCAAAATGTATGTGTTTGGCGCTGCGTTTGGCCTTTCTGCTTTCGTGCCGCTTTGAAAAACGGCGCAAT
>JAGQVA010000185.1 GCA_020438265.1 Bacteroidota bacterium | reverse complement strand
GAAGAACTGGAAAACCTGCTGGATCAGATCCCGGCACGCAAAAAACTCATTCTGATGGACGCCTGTCATTCCGGAGAAATTGACAAAAGCAGTGTGGAACTGATCAAAACCCGTCAAACCACGGACGGCGAAGTTCAGTTTCGTTCCTACAACCAAACCGTCGCCAACAAACAACTGGGAATAGCCAATTCCTTTGAAATGATGAAGGAGCTATTTGTAGACCTGCGGCGCAGTACAGGAGCTTCGGTCATATCCAGCGCCAGTGGGGTAGAGTTTGCTCTGGAAGGCGAGAAATGGAAGAATGGTGTCTTTACCTACGCCATGCTCAAAGGTTTGCAGGAAATGCAGGCTGATGGGAATGGAGATGGGATGGTGATGGTTTCGGAGTTGCAGGAGTATCTGTCGATAGAGGTGCCAAAGTTGACGGATAATCAGCAGCAGCCTACTTTTAGATTGGAGAATATTGCTAATGATTGGCGGATTTGGTGAGGGGGGGAAAGGGTATTGGGATTCAAATTCTACCATATTCGCCAGTCGAATGCGATATTCTCCATACGGGTAGTAGGCTGTTGTTTATTACCGGTCAGTAAGGGTACCTGAAAGAATAAGTATTTTTGTAATTCGGAGAGATAAATATTTCCGTCTTTGTTCATATCTATTGAAGGATATTGATCGTCTTGTCGCTGGCATCCACTGCTCGTACGGTCCAACCAGAACCAAAAATCTCTTTAATTACTTCTGCATAAAACTGAGTTTTGAAATTATGCCATTTATTGACGGGAATTTTAGTAATATCAGTTACAACAACCTCTTTGGTTTTGGGAAATACTTCCACTAAATCAGGGCGTTTTATCTTCACCAGGCCCCATTCCCAATTTACTACTTCATCTAGCTCTTTTCGAGCTTCTTTTATTTGTTTTTGTAGTTGCTCAAATTCTTTCGACTTGATTGGGTAACTGCTTTGGTGCCTCTGTAAATTCTTTATTCTGGCATCCATTTCTTCCACTAATTTATTTTTGCCTAGCGCTTGATATATCCTTTTGAGTCTTGTATTGGAACGTATAAATTCTATTGTAGTCATTTCCAGCACTTCCGTCTGAAATTTTTCGGGTAGCCTTGCCCCTGATTTACGAGCTTTCTTCATTTCTCTATAAAATGTGTTCAAACTACGCCTTCCCCCTCCTTTATACATTATTCGACTTCCTTTCACACTTTCGCCAAAGGCTTCGTGTTCATTAATCAATCTCTTCTCCATCTGAATCCCAGTCTCTCCAAAACTATTAGATTTTCCTCCTTTTTTAGACTCTCGCAAAGCTCCTTGTAATTCTCGCTCATATTTTTTCAATCCCTCACTATGAGCTTGTTTAATTTGTACTAAATCTTCATCAGAGATACTGTCAATCCATCTTTTTAAATTAGAATAATCCTCCCTTGACAGGTTTCCAGAAATTCTCTCAAACGCCTTTTTACTTTTGAATTGATTAAGAAACTCATCAAAACTGTAAACCCCCATTTTGGCATTATAGTAAGCGGCCTCTTTAAAATAGTAAAAAGCAGTTTGATCAACACCAGATTCCAGTGTGTCGACACTCTTTGAAAGAGATCTGAATACTCGCTTCCGATTCAAACTCGCCAACCCCCATTCCATAGCTTGTTTTTTTTCAGCAATGCTCAAATCTTTTAATTTGCCAACTTCATCCTCAAATCTTGCTAACGCAGCGACATCATCGGCCTTAGATAGCTTCTTCGCAAGCCTAAGGACTTTCAACAGATGGGTTCCATACAAACCAAAAGACGCAAACTCAATCAAAAACCATGTGTCATCAGGAGCGGATGAATGAAACCCTACTTTAAACAGAGCCCTCATTTTTCTTCTATCCAGAACTTCGTCTCTAAACAGTTTTGCACTTAGAGCGAAATCTGCCGTAAGGGCGACAAAACCTATCAGTCCACCGCCGGGGATTAAGGACAAGGCAATACCTATTAAGGTATATTTCAACGAGTCCCATATATTTCCTCCACTTACAGATCGTGCTTTTTCTTCTAAAATGGCCTGTTCAATAGACCCATCCTTTATTTTCAAAAGTTTCATGGACATTGCAAAAAGGATATCCGCTTTAAATACCCAATTAGGATCGTCCAAAAGCGCATTTCTGGCTTTTTCCAGGTCATGTAATGCCCAATAATTCTCGTAATTCAGGTCAGATCTAAGCTTGTCAACAGTATATTTTCTGGCTTTCTCAATGACTTTTTTTCCGTTAAAAGTTAGAATGGGATATTCTTTGGATAGTTCCAGAATTGCTGATTCTTTCCGTTCATAAACCCTAGCCATTCTTTGCCAGTACCCCGCCTCATCGGCAAGCCCCAAGCTCTTGTTACTAGCGTTACGATTTGCCTCTTGCATGTCCAAAATAAAGCGTATTTTCTTTTGAAGCTGCTCGACTTCACTATATGCGTTAAATCGGTAAAGGGCGGATCTGAGTATATTTTCGTATTGATCCAATAGCTTTATTGCAATAGATACGGCTCTTTCCTTAAATCGAATTAAAAGTTCTTTCTTGTAATTTTTTACATTTATTTGAAAATGATTAAGATTCGAACCATAGTTTCCGAGTTTTCCTACCAGACTAGATTTAATTTTCACTATATCTTGTGGCAATGTATCTGGAGCTCCACCTATCGTTCTTATTCTTTTTGAATGCGGATCAAGATGACGGAATTCGTATTCTTCGATTAAGCTAAGATATTTATTGTAATCAAGGTAAAGCTCTTTGCTATATGGGAAAGAGTTGGCCAATAGCTGAAACTCAAGATTTTTTTGATTATTTCTCCTTTTTCTAGCTGTAGTTTTCTGATGTTGAGTCCTGATTCCGGCTTCCATCCAGGCTAGGTGCTTCCAGAATTCCCTAATATTATTATCATTAGGGCCCTCACTAGAAATAAGCCTCAATTTAAACCTGTGGTCGTCATTAGGTAATTTATCATACAAATCTAAAAAAGTAAGCAAAGAGGTATCGTCGAGTTCATCAATGAGTTTAATAATTGCTCTAAAACGCTCAAAATCTTTTTGTTTGAACTGCCTAACCCAAATTAGGATGAAAAAGTGGTCAGTGATTTTGTGTTTTTCGTGTGGAATTCCGAAGGTATAAGCCAGTAGTTTTCTGCGAGCCAACTGAGCTTTTTTTACTACTGCAAGAAATAGCTTTTCTGCCCGGAATGCAGCTTGATCCCGAGCACTGGCATCTATAGGTATAAGCGCATTCCCGTTCCGGCTTCTCATTCTTATATATGTACTCCGAGGCAGAGTATTATATATGCAAACGCCATTTTTCGGTATTTTTATACCCTTCCAACCTATCCAGCCCTCTATATAATCAAAGCTTTCCGCAGATAAAGGGGCTGAGAGATCTTTTTTAGGTAGATAAATATATGAGTGTAAACCATTGTACTTTGGTATGCTTAAAAATTCTTCAAATGGACTCCCAAAAATCTTCGCATAAAAATACTGAGCTTTTGCGTATCCTTGTTTAAAATCACCTTCACTCATTATTTTATCGGGAGATATTGGATGAAAAAAGGAAAAAGACTTTTCGACTTCCTGATAGGCTTGGTCCAGATCAATTTTCTTATCCCAATTTCCCTCAAAAGGAACTGCAAAGAGAAATTTATTCTTTTCTCCGGAAATAAGTCCATCTTTAATGGCTTCAACTCTGGCTTGCATCACCTGGTTTTTTCCCTGGATCTGGGAATCACAAGGCAACGTATTTGCAGCTTTTACTACATTAGATGTTGTCTGAATCGTATGTTTAGCTACAAGTCTGGCATCTGTCAGCCTGTCAAAACTGAGTGATTTGGCTCTTCCCAATATCCGGTTAAGTCCCTTTTCTGAATCAGGCATAGATTGTTTTTTTATAAGGATATAAGGCTATTCACTTACTTCAATATTGACATCTGAATTACTTTCGTTAACGACAATTTTTCGCTCCACATCCGGATCCTCCAACTCCCCCTTTAACAACCGCGCCGCCAACCGAATATTCTCCAGTTCCATCTCCCTCACCTCAGCCTGTACTTTCTTCACATCAATGGCGCGATGAGCCAGTTTGAAGTCTTCCAGAATCGGATGAGTGCCAGGCAGTGCTTCTATAAATAAGGAGCCCGTAGGCACAGTAATTACCTCTCCTCGTCTCTGTGGATTGGTCAAAAGGCGGTTGTAGATTTTTTCGAGTTCGGGGATAAGGGGGGTAAATTCTTCCTCGGGAAGTTTTTCCTTAAGACAGCATACATATTTGGCAAAATCATCCAGACTCCATTCGCCAAACTCATCGGGATCTCTTAACCCCAGAGAGTTGTCCAGATAGGGTTTCATCATAAAATCGGTAATCAGATTGCCCTGTTTGAGTGGATAGATGATATAATTACCTTTAAAACCCAGCATATTATCCATATCGGCTACCTGCTCCAGCGTTGTATATTCTATAGTCAAATCATACTCGGGTGCTGCCTCGAATGTATAAGTGTGTCGGGGAGCAATGGGTTGGGGAGTTGGCGAAATCTGCTGCCCAAGCATACTGGGACTCAGGGCGATCTTTTGTGTCTGGAGGGAGTACTTAAGGTTCCCTTTAATCAAAGGCACAGGAGTATTGAATAACCTGAAAAATCGCTGATCTGTCGGCTCATGACTCCAGATCACTTGCATATAATGCAGAATATTTTGTTTGATATGGAGCTTGAGACGCTGAATCTGGGTTCTCATATTCAGGTAATCACTGAGCTCTTGGGTATATTTTGCGGTAATGGCATTCAGACTGCTGACCTCATTTTCCATGCGTGCCATCATGGCGTCTCTGTCTTGGGTTGCCCGCTCAAATGCATTCATAGCTGCCTCCCGACGAATTCGGGCTGCTTCGATTTGGCCTTTATCGGCGTCACCGCCAAATAAAAAGTCGGTAACAGGATCTAAGGCATCTGTGGGAATCGCTCTATCTATCAGCGTTTTTAAAGCTCCTTCCTCATTACCCGCAGAGAGATTGGCATATTTATCAATTGCTGCTTCAAAAATTCGGTATCTTTGGTTTACCTGGTTTTTGAGAATGACTAATTGCTCTTTGAGCTTATTGACAATATCTCTTTGCAGTTGCAAATTATTGCGCATCTGTTCCAGGCTCACTTCTCTGCCGGTCAGGGTATTTCCGAGATAATTAAGGGCAGGAATAAAACTATCGTCCAGCAAAGCCCTTCGGATGATCCAATCGTGGTTCAAAATCCAGTCTTCGTCGATCTCATGGGGTTTGGGCACTTCCTGTGCAACAAAAATCACGGGCCTTACCCGATGAATACGCTCAAAGATTTTATACCGTCTTTGTAATTCATAAAACAAATAGGTAACCGGAATTTCATCGTTTGGATTGGTGATTTCTCCCGATTCTGTGTATTCGCTTTCGTAAGCATCTTCGGTCGTGATTTCCAGTTTTCGTTCTTTTTTGTATTCCTGAGCAGCTTTAACCACAGATTCACGGAAGTTTTTCTTCACATCCTGAGAATCCTGTGAGTTTTGGCCTGTGGTCTGAGTAGTGGTTGAACCTTCGGCCAGAAATACATTATAAGTTCCTTCGGCATTTTGGGTAAAGTTAGAGCTGCTACCTGCTTTGGACATAATTTCAGATTCTGCCCTGCCTGTATTGCTGGAATCTTGTTTGAGAATGCTGAGATTGTTTTCAATTTCTTTGGCTGATCGTTTCTTCTTGCGAACCTCCTTTTTTGAATACTTTTTGGTCTCTTTGGGTGCCAGGGGAATGGTTTTGACCAGTTCTCCCGCCTGATAGGCCTGAGGCTCCCATTTTTGCCGATAGGTTACCAAAACGCCAAAATTGATACTTCGTCCATTCTCGTCAGCTGCATAAATCTTGAAGGAATAGGGTTCTTTGAGTTTTTGTTCCAGCGCACCTATGATTTGATTGGTATCGGCATTTTTTACCGAGGGAATGGAATCATTGAATTTTTTCTGTTTGTCTTTTTCTTCTCCTAAAGAAATGATTTCCTGGGCTTCATTTTTTAATTCCTCTTTAAGGGCTTTTAGGGAGGCTGTTTTTTGATCGATTCCGGTTAGATTTAATATGATTGAATCTGTAACCGGGTGTTTAACAAATACTTCAAAAGTATTTGTTAAAGAATTTTTTCTCAATATAGCTTGAATAGCAACTGCTCGATCATAGCTCTTTTTGTAAATTTTATTATTTTTATAGATATTTTCATCATCTCGCTCTAAATTCAATAATTCATCCAGAAGGCTTATTACTTCATTAATAGCAATAATCCTATCTGCTTTTTCCTCAAGACTATTTTGAGAATTTAGGGATAACTGGTTCCAGACAGATTGACTTATCTGAAAAAGAACTTCGACATTATGGGGAATCTGGTTCTGATTTAATTTGGCTTCGAACCGCTTTACCGTTCTTGCTTCATTAAAAAACCTGGCCATCCCGAAGGTTTCCCCTTTAGCTACAGGTTCTCCACCGAAATCGACAATTCTGTCATATAAATCCTCTGCTGTATCCAGCATGCTTTGATCAAAAACCTCTTGCCATACATGCTCAAAAGCCAGTTGTACATGATGAAAATCATAAAATGCAGGAGTATCAGCAGGCCCTTGTCTGAGGCTTAAGGCAGAGATGGTACTTCCAACCACTTCCTGACTGGCCCTCAAATGTTTTTCTTCTACTTTTTTTCGTTCTTTAAAATCTTCAATATGGCTGCCAAACATGACAGGATCCTCCGGAGAGGAAAACTTCACCATCTGATTGGCAACATATAAGGGAAGATCAGTCTCCAGGTTTGCGGGTTCAAGGCCGGAATCATCCTGTACTGGAGGGGGAGTTGTATCATCATCGTCATCATCCTTGGGTTCAAATATAGATTCACAAATCGATTCAGGAGCAGTTTTATCCCAACAAAGATTCTCTGTTGGATGATTCATAATCAGGTCCAGGGGGCTTTCTTCCTCTTGTGGAGTTTGTTGCAGAATTTGGCCAAAAGCTTCGGCTTCTTCTCCTGTTAATTCAATAACGTCCTCATTTGAATCTCCTTTCAGAAGTTGAAATTGTTCTTCTGTCAAATGAACCCATCCTTTCCGTTTTTTTCGTTTGGAAGAGACGGGCTGAGAATTTACTTCCTCCAGGGAGGTTTTGATATGTCTTTTGACTTTTTCTTCGACATTTTCTCCAACCTCAACAAAAAAACGCGAACGTCTGGTTTGAGCATCTATTCTGGAAATACTGTTGCTAAATGGTTTTAAGAACTTTTCCTCTTTTTCTTTAGCATCATTGCGCTCTGAATAAATGAAGTTCAGATAAGCAGCTCGTGTCTCTGCTTTATGCTGTAATCTCTTTTTGAGGCTGTTTTCAACCTGTTTGCGAAAAGTAATAGGAGGGTCTGGAGTAGGGGATGGATCTACAGGATCTGTATTTCCATCATCCTGATTAAGAAACGGGAGGTCTAACCCGGCTGCCTTCAGTTCCTCTGAGGTTATCTGAATCAAAAAATGTTCTTCCCTTCCAGCATTAACTCTTACCCTTGGAGACCTGAATACGACATGAGAAAAATTTCTGCTTTGAGAGCTTTCAGGTGTGGTAATAACAATATAAAGGTCTGGCCTTCGCTCATTTTGGCCATCTTTTTGATCACTTTTTTCACGTACTTTAAATGCATCATCGTCATACGAAAGTTCAAAATAACCTTCAGCATTTGTAATAACTGACCCCAACCGATCTGCGGGCAAACCCTCCGCCCTGGGCCTTGGGCTATTAGGATCATCAATAATGATAGGTGGAGAGACAAAGTCCTCATCCTTCAGGGCAAGATTCGGATTGAGGTAAATAATATCGTGATCCGGATTAACATATCTGGGATCAATGTCCAGAACTTCGACAATTAAATTTTCGAGTCCAATGCCAGATTCTTTGTGAGTGATTCGACCGATTACTTTGTTGGTGCCAGGTGTCATGTGTAAATGATTGATTATGTAGTGCCACTATTAACATACTGCTCATATTGTATGAAATTAATTGGTATTTCATACAATTATGAGCAGCGCACTGATTCCTGTTCAGTGAATGATTAATGATTATCACGAATGATTTTTTTACTTTTAGACCTTCCAGGTTTTCGAAAACCTGGAAGGTCTTTGGCTATAATATTTCATTCGTGATAATTACTATTTATTAAAAAAAAGTTTAAAGCATTTTTTTAGGAAACTCAATTTAAAAAAATATTGTTAATCTCCACAGTCTGATTTGCTTAATATTTTTAAAAGTGAAAAAATGATCAAAAACAGATGAAAAAGATATGGGTAATGAATCGCATAAAAAAGACGCTGGTCATAAAAATGACCAGCGTCTAAAAACGGAAATGTGTAAGTCGAAAAACCTTATGATTTCTTTTTGCGGCCTCCTTTGGTGATTCCCAGTACCAATCCGATACCGGCACCTACACCAATACCCACACCGATATTTCCCATGGCCACGCCT
>JAGQVA010000184.1 GCA_020438265.1 Bacteroidota bacterium | reverse complement strand
CAGAATCGGAGCTGCCGTCGCTCTGAGAGAGTTAAAATCTCCTCTGGTGGCAGATTTTCTACAAGACCAAGATCCCTGGGTAGTTACCGAAGCTGCTCGTTCGATTCACGACGACCTTTCTATCCCGGAGGCATTACCTGCCCTGGCACAGGCCCTGGAACGGGTAGCCATCAAAGAAGAAGCCTTTGTCAGACGTGCGATCAACGCCAATTTGCGTTTGGGAAAAGATGAAAATGCACAGCGATTAGTCGCTTTTGCTACGAATCCGGAAGTTGCTCCGGAAATGCGTGCCGATGCCCTTTGGGCACTGGGATATTGGGGAAATCCTCCGGTACTTGACCGGGTAGAAGGGCGCTTTCGGGAGCTGCCAAAAGGAAATCGGGCAGATGCTCAAAATGAGTTGAATAATCATTTATCAAGCCTGATGAATGGCCGAAATCCACTATTAAAAACAAGTGCTGTACAGGCAATTGGTAGATTAGAATTGAAAGGAAAAGAAGCAGCTGTTTTCGCTATTTTGAATAATAAAAGAGAGCCTTCAGAAGCAAGAATCGCGGCTTTGATTACACTGGGGCAGTTAGGAAGTTCACAAATAGATGAGGCCTTGCGATTAGCTCTGGCAGATAAAGATGGTAAACTAAGGGAAACTGCGCAAAGCCAGTTAGGCGAATTGGAACTTGAACCGGAAACAGTTGTGGCTCTGCTTGGACAGGTTCTGAAAAGTGGAGGAGTTACTGAAAGGCAGAAAGCTCTGGCTAGTTTGGGAAAAATTGAATCCCCCGCAGCAGAAAAACTACTCGGAGAGTGGGTCAATCATCTGGAAGTATTGGTGCCAGAATTACAGTTGGATGTGCTGATGGCAGTTGAAAGCAGTCAGTTTGAAAATCTCAAAACAAAAAAGGCAACCTATGAAGCCCGGAAAAAAGAAGAAGGGTTGCTTTCTGAATTTGATGTAACCCTGAAAGGAGGAGATTCAGACAGAGGCAGAAGAATCTTTTATAGAAATAATTCTGCCCAGTGCATTCGTTGTCATCGCATTCAGGGGAATGGGGGAGAAGTGGGGCCAGAACTTACGCACATTGCTTCGGCTATTTCCCGGGAAGAAATCCTGACTTCTCTGATTGATCCCAGCGCACGTATTGCTCCGGGATATGGTACCGTAGAAGTCATCCTTAACGATGATAGCAAAGTGATCGGAATTTTGGAAAAAGTGAGTAATACTTCTATTACTCTCAATCCACCTTCTGGTGAACCTCTGGAAATAAAGCTCAAGGACATTAAAGAGCGAAAAAACTATCCTTCGGGAATGTTTTCGATGAAGGATGTTATTAGCAAGGAAGAGATTCGGGATTTGGTGGCTTATTTGGCAGAACTAAAATAATAAACCGGTGAATACTCAGATTTTCCTCAAATTCTCTGGCTACTTTCAGGCCGGTAATCCAATTGTCATGAATAAAACACTAACCAGCCGTGCGGCGCTGATCTTTACGGGATTTTTCTTTTTCATTTTTTCCTCTTTTGCTCAATATTCGGTAGAAGGGCAGATTGTTGCGGAAGAACCCAATAACCCTCTTGTATATGCGAATGTTGCTTTGCATCTGGCCGGGGATTCCAGTCTCGTTAAAGGAGCGATTACGGATGAAGACGGAAAGTTTAGGTTTGATACTGAGGCGGGGAGTTATTTTGTGAAGATCTCTTTCCTTGGGTTTGAAACCTATTTTTCGGAAACATTTATCCTGGATTCAAATCAACCACATTTTATTTTACCTCCTATTCAACTCACTACGGCAAGCACGACCCTCGACGAAGTGGAAATTGAAGGGCAAAAAAGTACCATGACGCTCGGGCTTGATAAACGCATTTTTAATGTGGGGCAGGATCTTGCCAATACCGGCGCGAATGCCAGCGAAATTCTCAGTAATATTCCCTCCGTAACAGTTGACCCGGAAGGAAATGTGAAACTGAGGGGAAATCCTGATGTGCGAATTCTCATTGATGGAAAACCTTCAGGACTGGTGAATGTAAAGGGTGGGGCAGGGCTGAAGCAATTGCAGGGAAGTCTGATTGAATCGGTAGAAGTCATTACCAATCCTTCGGCGAGGTATGAGGCAGAAGGAAGTGGCGGAATCATTAATATTGTTCTGAAAAAGGAACGCAAAGATGGAATGAACGGCTCTTTTGAGCTGACTCTGGGGCAGCCGTTGAATATAGGCGTCGCTGCTAATGTCAATTACCGCTACAAAAAAATTAATTTTTTCGTCAATTACGGACTCAATTATCGGATTCAACCCAATATTGCTTCCGTGTATCAGGAAATTAATAATGGAGATACTACCCTGGTTCAAATTCAGGATCGGGATGGTACGTTTGAAGGGTTAATTAATAATATTAGGGGAGGAATAGACTATTTCTTCAATGATAAAAATATCCTTACCGGCTCTTATCGCTTCCAGCGTAGCGATGGCCGACGACTGACCGATATTACTTATGAGGATTATCTCAACAGCATCAATAATCCAATTAGTACCAGCCTGAGAACCCAGGATGAAAAAGAACAGGAGCCTTACACGGAATATGCCCTGACCTATAAAAAATTATTCACCAGAGAAAATCATGAACTAAATGTTGATTTGCGGTATTTGAACTATTGGGAAAATTCCGATCAGATTTATACTGAAACCGTCTGGCTGCCTGGTCAGACTATGGAAATGGGAACTGTTGAACGCCAGAAAGCAGTGAATGATGAGTATGAAAATCAGTATTTGATTCAGGTGGATTACTTACAGCCCATTGGTGAGGAGGGAAAACTGGAAGCGGGATTGCGGAGTAGTTTTCGGGACATGACCAATGATTATCTGGTAACAGATGAAGTCAGTCCTGAGGTGTGGGTGCCTAACGCTCTCTACGATAATATTTTTGTCTATAATGAAAACATTCATGCGGTGTATGGGATTCTGGGAAATAAAGGAAAAAAAATCTCATATCAGGTGGGCCTGAGAGCTGAAATGACGGATGTCAAAACGACGCTCAAAGAGACCAATGAGGTCAATCCCCGTAATTATTCCAATCTGTTTCCAAGTGCTCATTTTTCCTATCATTTGCCTGGAAATAATGATTTACAGATTAGTTATAGTCGCCGGGTGAGAAGGCCTACCTATCGGGAATTGAGCCCTTTTATCACGCTGTCTGACGGGCGTAATTTCTTTAGCGGAAATCCTGATCTGAATCCGGAATTTACCCATGCCCTTGAGATGGGATATCTGAAATACTTTGAAAAAGGTTCCCTGGCTTCTTCCGTGTATTATCGCAACGCATCGAGTACCATTCAGGACATTCGGCGGATTGACTCGACAAATGGTTTTACCAATCGTTTGCCGGAGAACCTGAACGGCCAACAGGCCTTTGGTGTGGAGATGGCTTTTGGATATAATTTGTATAAATGGTGGAAGCTGGATGCCAGCTTTAACTTTTTCAGAGCCATTACTGACGGTACCAATATCGATGCGACTTTTTCGAGTGATACCTATAGCTGGTTTATCAGACAGACCTCTCGGTTTACTTTGCCCAAACAAATATCCATTCAGCTTAGAGCCAATTACGATGCACCGGAACTGACCCCCCAAGGAAAAAGGAAGGCGATTTATTATTTTGATCTGGCTATTCAGAAGGACATCTGGAAGCGGAAAGGACGTATTACCCTGAATGCTACTGATGTGTTGAACAGCCGTATTTACCGGAATACTTTTGAAGGAGATAATTACTTCTCCGATGTTGAAACCCAGTTTCAGCGTCGGCAGATTAATCTCAGTTTATCCTACCGAATAAGATAATTGACCAGTCGAAAATGTACTGAAAGGGAATATTTTTCAGGTTTAAAGAGTTGAGTGTCATGCAATTTATTACGATTGTTGGTATAATAATTGTTCATTTATTCATCGTTAAAAGTTGAGCTTCGTTTCAATTTTTATACTTATAATTGTAGTAAATAAATAATGATTGGATATATGAATGATTGTCGCGAATGACCTGTTATTCGTGATAATTGCTTTTATTGGTTAATGTTAACTAACCCAAAAGACTGATCCAAAAAATGAAGGCATTTCCAATTGTTGTTTATTCAGAAGAGGAGCTTCGGGCCTCTCTGGAGGCACATATTGTGCAAAATTTTTCCCCAACTCTTGCTATAGCTTTTAGTTCTCCTTTCTTTCCCTTTGAAAGCGCTTGTCAAATATTTAAGGAGTATCATATTCAATTAGTAGGTTGTACCTCTGCCGGAGAGGTTTATAACGACCAGATTACAAGTAAGGGTTTTTCATTTATTTTGATGAATCCCCCTTCTTCCTCCTTCAAAACAGTCCAGTTTGACCATGCCGATGTAGAAGCCTACTCTTCCGGGAGTAAAATATATGAGACTGCTTTAGAGACTTTTGATTCACCGGGAATCATTCTTTTCATTAGCGGGGTAAGAGTCGTTGGGGATGGACCGGTCAAGGGAATTCGGGACAATATGAAGGTAGAAATGCCCATTTATGGAGGATTGGTGGAGATGATTTACAAATGGATTCCACCTATGTTTTTACAGAAAATGCGATCAGCGACTTTGGCGTTTCAGCAGTGATATTTGATACTGAAAAAATCGCGATGAATGGGTTAGCAGTTGGCGGCTGGAAACCACTTGGGAGCACACATACGGTTACGAAGGCGGAGAAAAATATTATTTATGAAATTGATGGTACCCCTGCTTTAGATCTTTTTCTCAACTATTTTGGCAATATAAAATACAATGCACCGACCAGTGAGGGGCTGGTAACAATTGCCGGGCAATATCCTTTACAATTGATGAATGAGGATGGTTCCAGTTATATGCGCTCTTTAATCATATATGACCAGGAAAATCGGGCTTTAATCGCTGCTGGCAAAATAAAAGCCGGGACAAAGTTCAGATTTTGTCCTCCCCCTGAGTTTAGTGTCGTATATGATACGATTAATAGCTTTAAAGAATTTGCCAAAAATGCACCCGATTTAGATGCCATCGTTATGGTATCTTGCAAAGGAAGACATACATCTTTTGGACCTATTCTTGAAGATGAAGTCCGGTCCATATATGAGATTTGGGAGGCTCCGATGGCAGGTTTTCTGTCTTATGGCGAAATTGGCAATACTGCACAGTCAGGGGTGTGTGAGTTTCACAATGTCACTTGTTCTCTGGTCGGTCTTAAGGAATTATAGACTGAAAATCATTAGGCAAAAAGTTAACGATACCCAAGTTTTGAAAGTTCCCCAAAAGATAATAGAAATCTTAGCGGCTTCTGATTTTCCTTCCCATTATAAGGAGGAATTTGAGGAGTTTTTTCATTCTATTGAAAAAGAAAAGAAGCGGAGAGATTTTATCATAGAACGTCTCAGTGAGGATAAAAAAATCACTCAAAACTTTCTGAACAAAACTGTTCAGGACCTGGAGGGTAAGAATCATGAACTTTCGAAGATTCTGGCCGAAAAGCAGGCGGTAAACGATAAGCTGATTGCCATTAACCAGGAGCTCGAAGAGTTTGCCTTTATTATTTCCCATGACTTGCAGGAACCTTTACGAACGATTCTCAACTTTGCTGATTTATTAAGAAATACCCGCAACGATGATTTGGACAGGGAAACATTGGTTTGGCTTGATTTTATCTTTCAATCCAGCATTCGGATGAGTAATCAGATTCGGGCAATTCTTGAATATTCGCGGATTGGAAAAAGCGGAGAAAAAGAATGGGTTGATTGCAATCATTTGATTCAGGATGTGGTATCTGATTTATCTTCTGCGATTAGAGATAAAAAAGCTGAAATTCATGTTCATACGTTGCCTAAAGTATACGGAAACCCCAGCAAATTATATTCTCTGTTTCAAAATCTCCTTATAAATGCCTTGAAATACTCGAAGAGAAATATTCCACCCCAAATATGGATAGAGTATAAAACAAAAGGTGAATATTATCTATTTACAATTACTGATAATGGAATAGGGATTAAGGCAGAACACCATGAACGCATATTTGTTATTTTTCAAAGACTTCACCGTCTGGAAGATCTGGAAGGTTCTGGAATTGGTTTATCGCGTTGTAAAAAAATCGTAGAAGTCCATTCCGGAAAAATCTGGGTCGAATCCGTGCCTGGTGAAGGCAGTACGTTTCATTTTACCCTACCGACTAAATATGTTAATGAATAAGTTTAAACACCTTGTTTTTATAGATGATGATTACCCTACCAATTACTACCACCAAATAATTGCAGAGCATGCAGAAATTGCTGAAGAAATGTCGTTCTTCCAACTGGGGGAAAAAGCATTAGAACAACTTATACAATGGAAAGAACGCTCAGAAGATCCCCCCGAAATCATTTTTCTGGATATCAATATGCCTGGAATGACGGGATGGGAATTTCTGGATCTTTACAGGGATGAAATCGGGCAGACTTCTACACGAATTATTATTCTAACCACCTCCGTCAATCCTGAAGATGCGAAAAAAGCCAATGATCATGATCTGGTGAATGGGTTTATCAGTAAGCCTCTTACGGTTGAGATTTTTAATGGGTTGAGAGAGGAACTTCTTTAGTTCAATGATGATTTGAAAAATCGGATGTGTTTAGTGCCAAAGATAGCCGGAAGGCTTAATCCCTACGGGATTTTTCGCCATTTGGCGAAGAAACATGCTAAACACATACAAAACCCCATCATTTAACTAATTTTTTCTCCCCTTCCATCAACTCCAACGCCTGTTCAAGATCCTGAATCAACACCTCCGGATCTTCCAGGCCCACATAAAACCGAATCAGATTCCAGGGCAAATCAGGCGGTTTGGTATAGGCTTTTGCACTGTAAAGTACGCTACTTGGAAAAATAAGGGATTCATATCCACCCCAGGAACAAGCCAGAAGAAAGTACTTTAACCCATCGCAAAAGCGGTCAACCTGCTCTATTTTATCTGCTTTCAGCAAAACGGAAAACTGTCCGGCCGGTTTTTTCATTTGCTTTTTGGCAAGTTCATATTGCGGGTTGGAAGGAGAAAAAGGATAATAGACTTTTTCCACGAGCGGATGATTCTCAAGAAACTCCACAACTTTGGGTGCTGTTTGAGCAATCCGTTCCATGCGGAGAGGAAGGGTGCGAAGTCCCCGAAGCATAAGCCAGGCATCCTGAGGGCCGATAATTCCTCCCAGATTCATAAATTGGGTATCAAATATCTTCTCACATCGCTCCCGGCTGCTACATAATACTCCGGCTACGAGATCGCTATGCCCTCCCAGGTATTTACTCGCTGAGTGCATAACAATGTCAACGCCCATTTCAATCGGATTTTGATTGATGGGAGAGGCATAACTATTATCAATAACTGTCGTGATCTGATGTTCCCGTGCAATAGCCACAACGGCAGGAATATCCTGCATTTCAAAGGTAATCGAGTTCGGAGATTCAAGAACAAAAAGACGGGTATTGGGTTGAATGGCTTTCCTGAAATTTTCGGGATTTGTGCCATCAATCATAGTCGCCTGAACACCAAATTTGGGCAAATAATCTTCCAGTAACCTTGCGGTCCAGGAATAGGGTTTTTGTACCGAAACAATATGATCTCCCGCCTGTACCGAAGACATGATAGCTGCAGAAATCGCAGCAATTCCACTACTGAACACAAGGCACTCTTCAGCACCTTCCAAAGCTGCCAGTTTTTTCCGCAGAATGGCAACAGTGGGGTTATGTCCTCTTGTATAAAAAGGTACGTCCATCTCATCTGCCAGAGAGGCGCGCATGGCTTCTACAGAGTCAAAAACAAAATTGCTGGCCTGAATAATGGGGGGAGCCACAGAGTTGAAATATTGATCTCTTTCCTCTCCGTAATGATTAATCAGATATGATAGATCCATGACTATTCAGATTTTACCGCGATGACTGAAATCTCAACGTTTACTCCTTTAGGAAGACCGGCAACTTCGACGGTTTCCCGGGCGGGAAACTGGCTGGTAAAATAGCTGCCATATACAGCATTTACCCTGGAGAAATCACCCATATCGCTAAGGAAAATGGAAGTTTTGACAATATTGGCATAAGCCATTCCCACAGTTTCGAGAATAGCTCCCAGATTTTTCATGACCTGGTGGGTTTCTGTTTCAAGGGTATCCATGTTCATGGTACCATTTACAGGATCAATCGCAATCTGACCTGATACATAGAGGGTTTCACCCACCTGAACAGCCTGACTATAAGGTCCGATAGGTGCGGGAGCGTGGGGCGTTTCAATAATTTTTTTCATAGTGATATTACAAATCCGAATCTACAAAGTAATGATTGTTTTTCAGTGAATGAATCTGAATCAAACACTTTGAATATAGAGAAAGTGGAATATCGGTAATATGAAATAGTGAAACAAATATGAAGAGGAGATATCAAATAACCCTTTGTGTTTTATCTGACTTTAACCTCAACTTCAAGTTCAACCTCAAGAACAATCAAGATAGAAAATCTCCTGTATTGGAGTCGAAACGTGATTGCTTTTGAGGTTGAATTTGCAGTTGAGGTTGAATG
>JAGQVA010000183.1 GCA_020438265.1 Bacteroidota bacterium | reverse complement strand
GGGTACGACACCATTGATTTTGGCAGTTTTGTTTCTCCCAAAGCTGTGCCTCAGATGGCTGATACAAAAGAAGTCATTCAGGGGCTGGACCTTAACGAAAATTCCTCAAAACTTCTGGCTATCGTAGCCAATTTAAGAGGAGCTGTCGATGCGGCAGAATTTCCCGAAATTACCTGCCTGGGGTATCCCTTTTCTATCTCGGAAACCTTTCAGCAGCGAAACACCCGCAAATCCATTACCGAGTCCGTTGAACTGGTCAAACAAATCCAGGAAATTTGTGTCAGTAAGGGGAAAGAGCTGGTGGTATATATTTCGATGGCTTTTGGAAATCCCTATAATGACCCGTGGGGAACTGATATCGCAGAAAAATGGGTTGAAACCCTGGCTCGTGAAGGGATTAATACTTTTGCACTGGCAGACACAGTCGGAAGCGCAGATTCAGAATCAATAAAATATTTATTTGGTGAGTTGATTCCCCGGTTTCCCGCTATTACCTTTGGGGCACATTTTCATGCCCATCCAAACAAACGTAAAGAAAAAATTCTTGCTGCCTGGGAAACAGGCTGCCGGAGGTTTGACACGGCTATGATGGGATTTGGTGGCTGTCCTTTTGCTGAAGATCATTTAGTGGGTAATATTTCTACTGAAAGTCTGCTTGAGTTTTGTGTTGAAAACAATATTGCTTCTAACCTGAATTTGAAAGCATTTAACCAGGCACAGGATATAGCAGCTCAGATTTTTGGGTAAGAAATATTATCTTTACAGTATTATCATTATTCCAGCTGAACTGAGACGAAATCAGAGGATCAGCTTTTCGACATCCTTATGTATTTAAGACGCATTCCAAAGCTTATTCAGTCTTATTACTCTGGCTATTTGTGGCGGGTAAAAACCAAAGAAAAGATTGCTTATCTGACCTTTGATGATGGCCCAACTCCGGAAATTACTGATTGGGTTCTGAATCTTCTGAAGCAATACGAAGCCAAAGCTACATTCTTTTTGGTAGGCGAAAATGTAAAACAATACCCCGATATTGTTCATCGGGTGATTGATTGCGGGCATTTTCTGGGTAGCCATACCCAAACGCATCTCAACGGATGGAAAACTGAAACAAAAGTCTACCTCAAAGACTTCTTACAGAGCTGTCAAACCATCAATGAATATTCAGGTTTTCAGACCGCTCATTTCAGGCCGCCTTATGGCAAAATTACCAGGGCCCAGGCCCGATCTATTCTCCCCACGCATGAGATTGTGATGATGGATGTCATTAGCGGTGATTTTGACCTCAACATGAAGGGAAAAGACTGTTTCAAATATGTAAAAAAACATGTAAGAAAGGGTTCTATCATTCTTTTCCACGATAGTATTAAAGCCTGGCCTCGTCTGGAAATTGCCTTACCGAAAACGCTTGAATACCTTTCGGAACAAGGGTATAGATTTGAGACACTGCCAGTGAATCGGGAGGTTAAACAGAAGTTGGAATTGCCGATTGCTTAGGTCGTTCATAGGTTCCTCGCAGCATATAAATCGCGATCGGGGGCCTTCTGATAAGTATAAAAGCCATTAATCCTTTATTTGCTCCCCAATTCCCGAACCACCGTCAATAGTTCATTCAGCATCATTGCCGTTGCCCCCCAGATAATATGTGAACCAAACGTAAATGCGGGAACATTCATTCTCAATTGATGCCCAACTGTAACCTGGACTCTCTGTACGGTTTCTTTTTTGAGCAGGTATTCAAGCGGTGTCTCAATTACTGCTGCGACTTCTTTTTCAGAAAGTTGAAAGTCTGGCCTTTGCCTGGAAAAACCTACAGAAGGATAAACCAGAAAATTACTGGGAGGAATGTATAAAGGTGATAATTGACCTAATACTTCTACTTGTTCAGAGATAATACCCAGCTCTTCATTGGCTTCTCGCAGGGCTGTGTGAATATAATCCCGATCATCAGTTTCCATTTTCCCGCCGGGAAAACTAATCTGTCCGCTATGCACTCTTCCGTCCTCCGTTCTTTTCATGAAAGCCAGGTGAAGAATCTCATGATAAGGATACAACAAAGCCAAAACGCCACTTTTGCGATGATCAGGCCTGATCTCGAAATTTCCGGAAGGAGGACGGGAAGACATTTGCCTTTGGGCTTCAAGCCCTGGCAGAGGTTGTTTTAATCGCTTTTTTAATGCTTCAATAAAATTTTGTTCTCCCATGTATCCTTAAAGCCGGCTCAATAATTCCTGTTTTTTTTCTTCATACTCGAGAATGGAAAGTTTACCGTCGTTATAACGCTCATACAGCATATCAATCGTGCGCATAATTTCGTCCCGTAAATTGAGCCAATCCAGTTCTGTATTACTAAACCCTTCATACGTTTTCTCCATCAACTGATCGGATTTGGGGTCTTTATGAGAAATGGAGGTGAGGATTTTTTTAAGGGTCGTGGCAACCTGACTGTTTTTTACGGAAAGTTTATGAGGAACTAACTGCGCCTGTTGATTGACAAACACAATCAAATTACTTCCTTTCTCCTGAACTTCTCTGATATCTTCCAGGAGGAAAGAACCACCATCATAAAAACATTTATTTGTGGTAAAAAGAATGACAGACTTACTGAAAGTACCCGAATTATAATGCATGGCAACCACATCATTGGGGCTGGCAATACGCGTATCACTCACCAGAATTTTGCCCAGTTTGACTGCTGGCAGTTGAGGTACTTTATAGAGCCCGTTTTTTTCGTCCTGGGGAAATTTTTCTTTTAATATATCTGCAAACATAAATGGTTTTCTGTTCTTTAAGCCTTGAATTTACAATTTACTTAAAACCTATTCAAAAGAGAGAAAACATTTATCATGGCTTTCCTATAAAAATGAGTCAATTCTTTTTGGTTCTTCGACAATTTTTGTGGAACGGGGCACTTTTTTACAGAATTTGTCAGAAACCCTCCTTTTTTACATCAAGGAAGCCCCCGATTTTTTCTATCATTTCGCCGCTTTAAAAAACGGCGCTATGATATCCACGCTGACATTCGGCTACTGCCTGACCGAATGCCTGAAAATGTATCCAGCGGATAAAAAGATCGCACATTCTTTAGAATGGAAAAATTGGCTGTACTATTGCGCCGTTTTTTAAATCTAACGATTCCCCACATCTTTTTGAATGTTAACATTTTGCTTGAAAAAGCATCATTTTTAACATCAATATTCTCAGGAGGCCCCCGATCGCTTCGCGTTGTGGGTGACAAAGCATGTGCTTTGGGAGGTACGCCGAAATGTTCGGCGTGTACAAACCACAACCTCGGTTGTCATCCCCGACGCGAAGCGATCGGGGACCTCCTATCATTAAATAGGATAAAAAAGATTTCTTTGAGACCTAAAAAGGGAGGAAAGGGAGATGGCCATAAAAACAGAAAAAAGAAAATCCTTATGTGCTCACTTGCTTCGTTCCGCTTTGCTTCACTGCTCGTGATGCTTAGATCCTTCACTACGTTCAGGATGACACCTTGCAAGTGTTGAAAAAGATCACGTCGTCGCACGACGACGTGTATTCCACATTCCTCGAATGTCATCCCCGGCGACGAAGGAGACCGGGGACCTCCATAAAGCCGATCGCAAGATCACCTGCGACTCAAACAATTATCTTATATTCAAGGTTTTATGATTAATGAAATTTACTATACACACAAAAGTAAAAGGCAATTACCTCAAAGTTTTTCAACAATTCGACCAGCAGTTATTTGAAAAACTTTCGCCTCCCGGCGCTCAGGTAGAACTGATCAGATTTGACGGTTCCAAAGCCGGAGATATTGTTCATATTCGCCTTAAAATGTTGGGGATTATCAGCGAAGACTGGATCAGTGAAATTCGGGAGTCCAAAGTAGAGGAAGGCAAAGCCTGGTTTATTGATCAGGGCACTACCCTCCCCTTTTTCCTTTCCTTCTGGCATCACAGACATCTCATCACGGCTGACGGCCCGGATCAATCGGTCATTACGGATGCGATTGAATTTCGCACGCCGTTTTTTTTACTGGACTGGCTGATGTTTCCGGTAATGTATTTGCAGTTTTTATGGAGAAAACCCGTTTATAAACGGTTTTTTAATGCGTAAAATCACTCTTACTATCTGCCATCCACCTCAGAAAGCCAGTAAAGCCCGGCAACCGAAATCATCGAAATTCCTCCCAGAAAAAGCCATAAGGTAGAAAATCCGAAATGATCTGCAATTTGCATTCCTATCAAAGGAGAGAGAATAACTGCAATGGAAAAACTCATTCCGTACACAGCCATATACCGCCCCCGATTTTTGGAATTGGTTTTTGAAAGCGCGTAAGAACTGCCAAAAGGAAAACTGATGATTTCACCAAAGGTCAGAAAAAGCATAAATATCACTGCAATCCCTGCCCAGGTGTCATTAATCAGAAGAAGGAAAAAACCGGCGCTTATGATAAATGTGCCCAGATTGATCAGCCTCAGCTTATTCGCAATATGTTCCAGTTTGTAGATCAATGGCATCTCAATCATTACAATCAACAGTCCATTCATTGCCAGTAAGGCTCCAATCTGATCTTCCGAAAGCAATAATCCCTCTTTAAAATAAACCGGAATACTGTTAAACATCTGGAAAAATGCCATGAATACCAGTAGCTGGAAAAAGACAAAAAGCATAAAATACTTGTCCTGATAAACCTTTTTCCCTTTGGGATGAGTTGCTGTCTCTGTTTCCTCCTCCTCTTCTTTGGTTTCCTCTCTACGTGGAATAATATACAAGAACAGAAAACCTGCCACAATACAGGTTATTCCATCGACAATAAACAACCATTGCCCACCCAGGTGCGCCATGATAAATCCTCCTACTGCCGGGCCAATCGAAAAGCCCAGGTTTATCGCAAACCGGTTCAAAGCAACAGAACGAGTATGAAGCTTAGCGCTACTGTAAACAGCAATTGCAGCCATATTCGCAGGCCTGAAGGCGTCAGCAACAACTGTAGCCAGAAATATACCGGCACATATTCCCCAAAAACTTTTGATAAACATCAAAATCAGGAAAGCAATTCCGGTAAGAAATAAACTCCCCATCTGGACCGGATACTGCCCAATCCGATCAGTGAGTCGCCCTCCGAGAATGGTTCCCACTAAAGAACCTGCCCCAAAAAAGCTCATCACATAACCAGCCTGGACTAAACTAAAGCCTAGCGTCTGAGTCAAATAAATAGTGAGGAAGGGAATTACCATGGTACCACTTCGGTTGATGAGCATCACCGCTGACAGGGACCATATTTCGCGGGGCAATCCCCCAAAAGATGCCCGGTAAAGACCAATTGTACGTTGAAACATGGAAAGTAAAGTTTTTTCGTTGTCGGGTTATTTTTGAGTAAATTTTGAGGGATTTGCATTCATTGGTACGATGGGTAGGGGAAAAAGATTAAATATTAAACACAGAGGCACTGAGGCACGGAGAAAATAGTGAAATATATATAAATTCTCTGTGCCTCAGTGTCTCGTATGTTTACCCCCATATCTCACATTTGGGATAAAAGCGAAAAATAAAGAACTTACCTCAAGAAAGAATGGTGAAGATCTGTGTCAAAGGAAGCCCAGAGCTATCCAGCCAATCGGAGTAAGTCCCATTCTTTTTTTGAGGACTCTATGAACTAGAATCAGAACCTAACGCCGCCAGGTCTTAGCCCTTTGGGTTAGTCCTTTGAGTGAGCGAGTATACTACGAGAAAAGGTTTAAGGAGTTCTTTTTTATTTCATCTTATTTTCACCCCTTAATGACACAAACGATGGTTTCCACTTCTATTCATTTACGTCTGAGTGTAGGGATTGACATCGGTAACCAATCCTACGATGCCAGCCTGGGTCAGGAACAAGCTGACCGAGGGATCAATCTGGGCAAGACTCAATCCTTTTCCAATGAATCGCATGCCTATCCGGAGTTGATTCGCTGGGTCAAATCTCAGGGCGTATCTGCCAAAGATTGCCTCTTTGTCATGGAAGCCACAGGGGTGTATTATGAAGGACTGGCTCTCTGGTTAGTTGAACAGGGGTATGAAGTATCGGTGCTCTTACCCAATACGGTAGTCGCCTTTGCCAAGAGTTGGAATCAGAAAAGCAAAAATGATCAGATTGATGCCCAAACCCTGGCCCGGATGGGATGTGAGCGCAAGCTGATCCGATGGAAGCCTGCTCCCCCTGCTTACAAAGCCCTCAAGCAAATGACCCGGCACCGGCAAAAACTAACCCATCAGCGTACCATGCTCAAAAACCAGTTACATGCAGCCAAGAAGGAAGCCCCTTCTTCAGAAGCGGTCATCACCTCGCTCAAGCAAATGATTGACTTCTTTACCCAACAAATCAAGGATATCGAAAAAGGAATCCAGGCGCTCATGGATGAGAATGAGCAAATGAAAAAAGATTACGACTATATCCGATCCATCCCCAGTATAGGCCCCGTAGCGGCAGCGACCATCCTGGCAGAAACCCAGGGGTTTTATCTCTTTCGCAACGCCAAACAACTGGTCAGTTATGCCGGGTATGATGTCGTCCAGCGACAATCAGGGTCGAGCCTGAATGATCTGGAAAAAATCTCGAAAAAGGGAAATGGCTATATCCGAAGGATTATGTACATGCCCTCGCTCACTGCGCCCAAGTACATCCCTGATTTCCAGAGACTATATCAAAGAATCAATGAGAAAAATCCCCAGACTAAAATGAAAGGTTCGGTCGCATTACAGAGAAAACTCCTGGTCCTGGCTTATCATTTGGTCAAGAAACAAGAAACATATGACCCCAAAAAACATCAATAAAAAGCGGGGGCTTGGAACTGAGAGAAAAAGGAAAAAGAAAGGAGCGTGGAGACCTTAGGGCGGAGACATCTCCACGCACGAGATACGTGTCCGATAGACCGTTCCCTTTCCGCTTAAACAAATTAGCTTTTTTTCAGTTTTTTGGCAAATTTTTCCTATTTCCCTTGACTTTCAACATAGAACCTCCGTGTTATCCATAAAAAAACTCTCAATAAGAGGGATATCAATCAGTCAATTGTATACAATCATATCGGGAATCAATTCATAACTATGCGGAATTTTGTCGGTTTATTTTTCGTGATTATGTTTACCCTCCAGGGCTGGGGGCAGACAACTTATTCACTGGTTGAAATTGATCCTTCAGAGGAATATTTACTGGTAGAATTGCTTCATGAGGGACTTGATGCGGATCATTTTATCAGAAATGAAAATGGAAAAATTGAAACAGTCATTCCCATAGAAGAAATCGTCTGGCTGGATCAAAAAGGAATAAATTGCCAAATAATCATTCCAGATCTGTCTGCCCATTATGCGCAAAATCTCCAGCGGGACCTGTCCAATATTTCCCAGCGTAATGCCTGCGGGCTGCAAAACTTCGATACAGGAGGCATGGGAGGTTATCACACATATAACGAAATGGTCATGCATCTGGATAGCATGCGCCACTTGTTTCCCCAACTGATCACTGCCAAACAACAAATCGGTACCAGTATTGAAGGCAGACCTATCTGGGCAGTTAAAATCTCTGATCATCCTGAGCTGAATGAATCGATGACCGAGCCCGCCGTTTACGCAGATGCCCTGACACACGCAAGGGAGCCTATTTCGCTGGAAGTAACCCTTTATTTTATGTGGTGGTTACTGGAAAATTACGGCACCGATCCCGAAGCCACTTACCTGGTCAATGAAAGAGAAATTTTCCTGGTTCCGGTTGTCAATCCAGACGGATACGTTTTTAATGAAATGACCCATCCCAATGGCGGAGGATTGTGGCGTAAAAACCGGCGTTTTGACTCCGTGGGAAATGTATGTTATGGCATTGATCTCAACCGCAATTTCAGCTTTGGCTGGGGCGATGGGGGTGGTTCGTCCAATGATCCATGTTCCAATACTTTTCGTGGAACCACCCCCTTTTCAGAACCGGAAACACAAGCTATTCAGACCTATCTGGATTCAATTAACCCTGTGATTGCATTTAGCATTCACTCTTATGGAAATAAATTCCTCAACCCGCTGGGATTCAGGGATTCAGTGGTGAATTATGATATATATGCAGAGCTGGCGGGTGAGTGCATACCTCCCTATTATTCTGGTTATGGGACAGTAAAACAAATGCTCAATTATACCTCTTCAGGCACAACCCGGGATTATTTTCATATTAATGGTATTTATGGATGGACGCCTGAAGTAGGTTCCAGCTTTTGGGATGCCCCTTCTACGATTTGCCGTCAGGTCCAGGCTTTTCTCAAATCGTTCAAAACGATTTCATGGGCGGCGGGAGCCTGTGCAAAATTTCAGAATGCCGATGCCGGCATTGCCATATCCGGCCAAACCTTTGACATGGAATTAAGACTTAAAAATATCGGTCTAACCCGGGACGCACAGAATGTATCTGTCAGTCTGAAACCGCTGACCAATAATGTTCAGGTTATTAACCAAACTGCTATTATTCCTTCAATTGGTCCACAAAAACGGATGAGTCGCATCTTTCAACTCAAGGTCAAACCTAATGCGGGATTTCTGGAACCAATGACTTTTCAGGTAGAAG
>JAGQVA010000182.1 GCA_020438265.1 Bacteroidota bacterium | reverse complement strand
CCCTGGAATTTACTACCTGAAGGTGAGTTTTAACAATCAGCAGATTGTTAAAAAAGTAGTAGTCAGAAATGATTAATTGAATATATAATCGTGATTATCGCTACTGAAATATTATTCATCTGTGCCCTTCCCGGTTTTGAAAAACGGGAAGGGCGCCAATGGATCAGAAACGCTTCGTCATAATCACTCATATTAACAAAGGGTTCAACATAAGCGGTTGCACCCTTTTTATTTACCTATAACCAAAAAAACTCCATGCTTAGTCAAATCCGAATTCTAACGACCCTTGGGATTTTTATCTTTGGATCAATCGTATTATTTGGGCAGCCCAATGTTAATATCAATAAGGTGAGTACCAATCTGGAAACAGATATGCTCAACCAACCCAATGATTTTCATGAAATCAGCATTCTCCTGAGTGATCGTGTCAATGCTCATGCGCTTCATCTGGATTACAGGAAACAAAAAACGCCATTACGAGACCGTGCCAGGGAAGTGATTACTTTATTACAGGCAAAAGCTGCTCAGACTCAGACTCCGATTCTTAATATGCTGAATCAATCTGCTGATGTTGAACAAGGAAGCATTTACCCTTACTGGATCACCAATGTTATTTTTGTAACAGCAAAACCAGAATTAATTGCGGCGCTTAGCCAAAGGTCTGATATCGAATGGATCGACAAATCCTATTCTGCCGAATTGGACAGCTATACTTCGGCTCCCCTACCCGAAGCGTCAATGCATTCTCCCAATGGTCATGAGTCGGGACATGATGCAATCAATGCGACCGGCATGTGGAGCCTGGGTTATACAGGAAGAGGTCGTACAGCCATGATTTTTGATACTGGTACTGACCCTACGCACCCTGCTTTACAGGCCAATTATCGGGGAAACTACTTTCCGGCTTCCTGGGGCTGGTTTAGTTTTGGCAATCCCGGTTCGACCACTCCATTTGATTGTGATGATCATGGTACCCACGTGACAGGTACTACAGTTGGGGTTGACCGCGTAACAAATGATACGATTGGCGTTGCACCCAATGCATACTGGATGAGTACCAATGGAATATGTAGCGGGGCAAATCAGAATAAAATGACCGCTGTTTTTCAATGGGGCCTTGACCCGGACAGCAATCCCAATACCATCGAGGATATGCCTGACGCAATTAACAACTCCTGGTGGCATCCGGGAATGGGGGATGATTGCAACAGTTTTTATGTTTCTCTCTTCAATGCGCTTGAAGCAGCTGGTATCGCAGTGGTATATTCTGCCGGAAATGATGGGCCAGGCACTTCCTCTATTACCCCTCCCAAAAATATCAATACTGATACTGTGAATGTATTTTGTGTTGCTAATGTAAACGGTAATTTTGGCAGTTTCCCTATAGCGGGTTCATCCAGTCGTGGCCCTTCATTATGTGGGGGTACCGGCACTCTGCTGATCAAACCTGAAGTATCTGCTCCGGGTACCAGCGTCAGGTCATCTATTCCCGGAGGGGCTTATGACCAAAAGACCGGAACTTCTATGTCTGCCCCTCACGTTACCGGAGCGATTCTTTTGTTAAAAGAAGCTTTCCCCTATCTATCCGGAACAGATATCAAACTGGCTCTCTTTCATTCTGCCACAGACCTTGGAGCTCCCGGGGAAGATAATTTTTATGGTAATGGAATCATTAACGTAGTCGCTGCTTATAACTACCTGGTCTCCAAAGGAAATACTCCTGCTCCAACCAAATTTGCCAATGATGCGGGATTGATTACTGTTTTTCAACAAAATGAAAACATCTGTGATTCTGTGTTTTTCCCTGTAATGACTATTCGGAATAATGGAAGTACCGATATTAGCTCTCTGAAAATTGGATATACACTTGCCAATGGAGATACCGGCTCTTTTAGCTGGAGTGGTTTGATTCCTGTTGATCAATCGCTCAACATTGTTTTTGCTCCTACGCAATTTAATCCGGGAAGCTATGAGCTTGATTATGAAATTTTACTTGTAAATGGAGCTGTTGATAGTTTCCAGATCGATAATTTTGGTAGCGGCTCTATCAATCTTCTCGGAAGACCGATTCCCTCTGCTCCTGATCCACAGGATATATGTGTGGGAGGTTCTGCATATTTTCAGGCAATATCTCCGGACACAAATGTCACACTGCGATGGTATGATAGTCCAACCGGAGCCAATTATGTTGCCGAAGGAGAAACATATCTTACTCCGGCTCTTGGAATAACTCAGAATTACTACCTTGGAGGTGTGTACAAGACAAGGCTTGGCATGTATGATAATAGCAGCATTGGTGGCATAAATCTACCTCAAACAGGAGAAGGGCTAATATTTGATTGTTCTATACCGGTTCGTATTAAATCCGTTAAAGTTTATGCTGACGTTGCAGGAAACAGGCAAATTGTTGTAAGAAACAGCAACCAGAATATCGTTGGTAACTGGGTTGGACCTATCGGCGCGGGCGAACAGGTGATACCTGTTAATTTCAGCATTCAGCCTGGCCAGAATTATGAAATAAGTCTTGGAGCAGCTGGTAACGGAGGTTTATATACCAGTTTTTCCGGATTTTCTTACCCGATGACTTTTAATGAGTTTATCACTATTACCGGATCTACCAATGCCTTATATAATCACTTCTATGATTGGGAAGTAGAGATTGATCTCCCTTGTCCAAGAGTTACAGCAACTGCGAATGTATCAGTTGGTAATGCGATTGCAGACTTTAGTGTAAACAGTACCACCGATACCATTGATATTTCTAATGGTTCATCTGTTTACTTTAGTAATTTGAGTGCTGGTGCCACTTCTTACCAGTGGGATTTTGGGGATAGTACCAGCAGCACGGACGCAAATCCTGTACATCAATTCTATTCTGCTGGCACTTACACAGTTGTTCTTTGGGCTTCAGGATCAGATAATTGTTCAGATGCCATCACAAAAGAAATCACGATTACCGGAGAATGGCCTTATGTGACCAATATTGAAAATGACTTTTCTCAATATGGGACTGTAAAAGTATTTCCTAATCCCAATAGTGGTCATTTCCAGATTGAATTAAACCTGAGAGAAAGTACAGCTATGGAATTTAATCTGTATGATCCCGCTGGCAGAAAAGTCTGGACCAAACATAAAGATCAATATCTCAAAAACGTCGTTTCAGTCAATCTTTCCGATCTGCCTGATGGCGTTTATTATCTGAGCTTTCAGGTTGATAATCAGACATTTGTCAAAAAGATCCTAAAGACCAAATAATTGATCATGAAAAGCTCCCTAAGCTTTCTCGCTGTCATTCTATTGGGGTTGAGCACCTTAACCGCTCAACCCCAAATTCAGGCTCATAAAATAGATTCCCACCTTCTCAGGCTCATTCAGGAATCACCCGATTCCTATCATCAGGCCTATCTATTGCTGAAAGACCGGGTGGATATTGTCCAGCTTGAAAAGGATTTGAATCAAACCCGGGCAAATCGGGAAACAAGGTCAATGGAAGTCATCACTCGTCTGCAGGTAAAGGCAGCAAAAACGCAGGGAGCAATTATTCATGATTTGCAAAAACTGGAAAACATAGATCAAACCAGCGTCCATCCTTTATGGATTACCAACGCCATTTTTGCATCTATGCAGTCCGAGGCTATAGCAAAACTAAGCCACGATCCGCGTATTGAATGGATTGGCTGGAATGCCCCTGTAGAACTGGAAGCTTATCGGGATGAACCTTATTCTTCTCCCAAAAAATCTCCTGGCGGAATCGAACCTGGCCTTGCCGCCATTAATGCTCCCGCTATGTGGAAAATGGGTTATACAGGCTATGGAAAGGCTGTCCTGAGTGTGGATACAGGTGTAGACCCTACCCATCCTGCGATTCACCAGCAATATCGCGGCCTGTACGTTCCGGGTGCAGAAGCCTGGTATGATCACCTTACTGGTACTACTTTTCCTTTCGTTTGCGGAAGTGGTGGAAACCTTAATGACCACGGTACCCATACCGTAGGGACAATGGTCGGCCTTGATCCCGCAACACAGGATACGATAGGTGTGGCCTTTGGAGGATTGTGGATGGGCTCTCCGGCTATTTGCGATGCACTGAGTGAGGATAACCTCGCTGCTTTTCAGTGGGCGCTTGATCCGGACTCCAATCCCGGTACAGCCTCTGATATGCCCGATGTCATCAATAATTCATGGCAAGCAATTGATCTGGCGGATGAATGCAGCAGTCAGCTTTACCTGGAAGCCTTGACAGCCCTGGAAGCTGCCGGGGTTGCCGTGGTATTCTCTGCCGGAAATAGTGGCCCAGGTGGCTCTACAATTACAGCTCCCAAAAATATCAGCCTTGATGAGGTAAATACTTTTTCTGTAGCCGCCATCAACGGAAATGTATCACACTTCCCTATTTCAGGATTTTCGAGCAGGGGACCTTCTATCTGTGATGTGGATTCAGGTTCTTTAAAGATTAAACCAGAAGTATCTGCGCCTGGTCTTGCCGTTCGTTCATGTGAATTAAATGGTACCTACGGAACCAAATCGGGTACCTCCATGGCAGCTCCGCACGTTTCGGGAGCCATTTTGTTATTGAAGGAAGCTTTCCCGCTTTTAACCGGAAAGGAAATCAAACTCGCTTTATATTACACTTGCCTTGATTTAGGCGGTCCCGGGGAAGACAATGCCTACGGAATGGGGCTCATTGATGTCTATGCAGCCTATAATTATCTTCTGGCAGCAGGACATACTCCTGTTATTCCCAACCTGAATGACGATGCTGCGATTACTTCTTTGTTTAATTTACCTGAAGTCATCTGTGATTCTTTCGTGAGTCCGCAAATTATCCTGAAAAATAAAGGAGCGGCCCAATTACAAACAGCAACCATTAATTATGAATTCAATAATGGTACTTTTGGCGGGTTTGTATGGAACGGTAATTTATCAAAAGATTCATCCGTAACGCTTGCTTTGCCTACATTTCCCATTACGCCGGGTACTTATCGACTGAAAGTAGAGGTTTCCAACCCGACTGGAGTCGCCGATTATCGCTACCTGGACAATCATCAGGAAAAACTGTTTGTCATTCCCGGTCCTCCCCCATTGGTTACGAATGATACGGCTTGCCTCGGAGCAAATGCTTTGCTCGTTGCCACACACCAATCTCCCGGAGCGGATGTCTGGTGGTATGCGGATTCAACTGTATCACAACCCCTTTACAAGGGCAATCCTCTGATTATTCCAATGATCGATTCCAGTCAAACGCTTTTTGCAGGAATTGCCTGGGCAGGCCATGTTGGAGAACCAGACAATTCTGGAGGTACAGGGGATTATTCTGTTGGTACGGGAGAAAGTCTAACCTTTGATGCATTATATCCTTTTGTTCTGAAATCTGTCCTGGTTTACAGTCAGGCCGATGGTTATCGCACCATTGAATTAAAGGATCAATCGGGAAATGTGGTTGAACAGAAAGTCGTATTTATCAATATTGGACCGCGTAGAGTCAACCTTGATTTTTCGGTTCCTCCCGGGGAAGATTATTCTCTTTCGCTTCAAACTGCATCTTCCCTGTTTAGTTTTTCTTCGGGAGCCCAGTATCCTTATGAAGTTCCAGGTATTGTTTCTATCAAAAGGTCCAGCAAGGGAACGGAACGATATTTTTATTTTTATGATTGGGAAATTCAATATGAAAATGTTTGTGGCCGAACCCGTGTAGAAGCAGTCGTTGACACAGGACTCATGCAAGCTGCTTTTTCCGTCAGCAGCAAACAACTGAGCATTCCAGACTCTGCTACCGTTATCTTCACCGATCTCAGTACAAATGCTCAGACATGGCTTTGGAACTTTGGAGATGGAAATACAAGTAACCAGCAAAATCCCACTCATACCTACAATCAGGAAGGCGTATATGTCGTAAGTCTTTCCGCCATCGGGCCAGATGGATGCGCAGATGCTTTTACTGATACCCTGGTTGTGATCGAAAAAGAAATAAACACATCTTTAGAACAGGAAAATTCGCCTTTGTTTGAGATCTATCCCAATCCTTCTCCCGGTATTTTTCATATTATATTTAAGCATCAAGTAAGCGCTCCGGTTTTCCTTCAGGTTTTTGATATGAGAGGAAAACAGATCATTTCTACTCAATTCAAAGAAAACACAGGAGAAAAAATGGAACTGGATTTGCGCTCTTTTTCAAATGGAATATATTATTTTCGATTGGAGGCAAAGGGAAAAGGTTGGGATCGGAAGCTGGTGAAGAATAGTTATTAATTATATAAAAAAACCCTCGCACAATTCATCAACGCCAATGACAGATTTTTCCCTAAAGTGTCTTTTTTAGACTCTGGTTACCTGCTAGCTTTACAGTATAACCCATCCAAACCACCTGGCTTACATCGACCCCATTAAATCAAGTTTGAGTTAATTGTTAACGCCCGAATTATTTTCATCAAAAATTACGTGGAGATAATATTGCGTTTTCAAATTTATTCCACATTGTGTATCAATGTTGGATTTTCATTAAAAATGTAAGTGTAATATGTTATTTCTTTACAACCTGTATGGGCGTTCTTTACAACCTTAAAAAATTATGCAAACAATCAATCACAGACCAAATTTAGGCATCGTCGGTTTTGGCGAAAAAAGTACTTGTCAGGGGGTCAGTAAAATTCTGATCAGTCAGTTGGGCGAACACCTTCAAAATGAATTTGATATCCATATTTATGGCTGTCGAAAAGAGGGAATCGACGAGACTGCAAATTCTGTTGTCAAACGATTTTATCTACCTGGAAACCTAAATCAGGTTCAGTCTCTGGGACATAAAATCCGCACAATGGCTCGACTCCTCCGGACAAGTGACCTGGTTCTTGCGCTAGGGACAAAAAATAGTTTTTATCTGCCTTTTTTCAGGCTTTTCCCAAAGAAAAAGGTAATTGTGTATTTGGATAGCGTCCAGTCCAATAATAAGGAATCCGGATTTTTTAAAAGATGGTGGAGTAAGTTTTCAGAAAAAATTGCTGTTCGTTTTGCAGATAAAATCATTTCAGAACATCAGTCCATTGATCAGTACCTCCGCAAAGTTTATTCTGTTGAAACAGAGGTGATTCCTATGGGAGGAGATCACATGATACAGGAAGCTATCTCCGGTTCTGTTTTTTCTTTTCCCGACAAACCTTACGCATTGGGCCTGGTAAATGAAACTTCCATTGCTCAAACAGAAATGCTGTTGAAAGCATTAAGTAATATCAAGCGTTATCACATGGTTCTTCTGGGAAAATGGAATGCCACACAGGCCATGAGTGACCTGAGAGATCGGTACGGAGCTGAAAACTCCATTCATCTCGTGGATGATGAATCTATGAAAGCCAGTCTGAGTGCAATTAAAAAAGGTGCGGCATTGTATCTTCACCATCATGATAAAGACAGTACTCATCCGATTTTACTGGAAGAAATGAGTATGGGAAAACCCGTTCTCGCACTGGATACTCCAATTAACCGGGAGATCACTCATAATCACGCTTTGTATTATTCTGATGAGGAGACATTGATTGATCACATCGAAAACAGAGATGATTATCAATTGGAAGATGTAGGAGAAGAAATGCACCACATCATCGAACAAGATCGTAGCTGGCGTCAAATTATGCGATCATTTGATAAAGTATTGATGGAAGTGTATCAAACAGCTCTGGCTCCGAAAAAGGAAGAAAAGGAAGAGAAAAAGATCCTGCTTCTCGAAGAAGGCAAAGTAGCCCAGGTGAAAAATCCTGAGTTACAAACTAGTAAATAAGAATTACGAAAGTAATAAACCATCCTGCGATGGTTAATTGAAGGAAAAAGTCGCCCAGCAATATTTTTGTTGGGCTTCCACTTTTTTCCTCGACAAAGGTAATTTGCATATATCTCAGCACGCCCAGAATTACAAGAAATACTGTAAAATAAAGGTTCTGGCTATCAAATTTACTCTGAACTTCCGGAGAAATGGTATAGGAAATATAGGAAACGATCAGTACCGAGGCCATGACCATCATCGCACTATTGATAAATTCAAGGTTGTAACCGTCAATGGATTTACGGACCTGTTTTCCATCTGCCGCCAGTAGTACATCATCTCTTCTTTTGGCCAGTGCCATAAATAATGCCCCCAGAAAGGTCATTAAGACAATCCACATGGACAATTCAATATGAGGAGAAACCATCATTGCTCCTACGGCTACGCGTATTACAAAGCCTATGGCGATGATAAATATGTCAATAATTGGTATGTGCTTGAGACGATATGAATAGAGAATGTTCAGAATAACATAACCGGTTACCAGATACAGAGCATATTTATCAATCAGGCCAAAAATGAGCAGTCCCAGAGCTGCAAGTGAACCCATCAATATAAAAGCACCAGTGCGGGGAATCCTCCCTGAGGCCAGGGGTCGGTCTTTTTTAGTTGGATGTTTGGCATCCTGTTCCCGATCCAGGTAATCATTCAGAATATATACACTACTGGCCAGCAAAGAAAAAGCAATTACCCCAAAACTTACCGAGACCAACACTTCCACCTCATCCATTCTCAAAGCAAAAAATGCAGGAAGGAAAAGGAGGAGGTTCTTTACCCATTGATGAGG
>JAGQVA010000181.1 GCA_020438265.1 Bacteroidota bacterium | reverse complement strand
AGTTTGGCCAGATCCAGCATTTGGTTGACAAGATGAAGAAGTCTTCGCCCATTTCTTGTGATCATCCTGCTTCCTTCTTCCAGCCATTCTTTCGGATTATTCACCAACTTCTCTGTCATTCCCAAAATTACGGTGAGTGGTGTGCGGAATTCATGGGTAATATTGGTGTAGAGCCGGGTTTTTAATGAATCCAATTCTCTTAAACGCCTGGTTTCTGCATCAGCTAATCGTCGATTGAGCTGAAACCGGT
This sequence comes from Bacteroidota bacterium, assembly GCA_020438265.1. Taxonomy (GTDB): domain Bacteria; phylum Bacteroidota; class Bacteroidia; order J057; family J057; genus JAGQVA01. Next base: position 8,359 of record JAGQVA010000181.1, on the reverse strand, counting down.
ATAAAGAGTAAAGCCCGCTTAGCAGTAATATGATCCAAATCACATTGGCCCACCACGTCTTCCACCAGGGAGGTAGCACCTTCAGGGAAACAGATAATACATTTTCTTCTTTCGTCCAAAATCCATCAGCATTACCTGCTTTTACTTTGAAAGTATAAGTGCCGGGAGAAAGATTGGTATAGGTGGCCAGTCTTTCATTGCTATTTGTCTTAACCCAATCATTTTCAAATGGCTCAAGTATATGCTGATACTGAATTTGATTTTCATTCAAAAAATGTAGTGCAGCATATTCAAAAGTAAAGACATTTTCTTCGTAATCCAGCTCAATATTTCTTACATCTTCAAAGGCCTGATTGAGCCTTCTGTCTTCATTTAATACTTTAAAATTGGTGAGATAGACAGAAGGGCATAAAGTATCCTTGTTGAATGTAAATTCTTCTGGATAAAAAGAATAAAACCCATTAGAACCCCCAAAAGTTAATCTACCATCTGATCCTATAGCTGAACTGAGGTAATTAAAGGATTCTATCCCCATTCTTAAATCCTGAGATTGATAACAGGTCCCATCAAATTTGTAAATTTTATGCTGATCAGTAAACCAAATATTACCCTCCTGATCAGGACGAATGCTCTTGACATGACTCGTAGGAAAGCTATCTTTTGATGAAAGTCTAAAATAGTTTTTTCTGATAGCATCAATCACGACTATTCCATCAGTAGTTCCCATCCATAAGATATTCTCCCTGACAGCTTTGATGGTGTAAGTTCTTTTAATGATAATAGAATCTTCGTAATCAGCCCAGGAGGCTTCTCTGGCAAATCGTTTCTTTTTAAGATCGAAATACATGGGTTTAAGCTTTCCATTGATTCTTGCATTACACCAAATATTTCCATCCTGGGACTGGCAAAAAGGCCCTATTGCATTTCGGTCAAGTTCTTCAAGATCATCCATCGGGTGAAACCATGTCCGATTATGGGTAAATCTGTTTACTCTGCAAAGTCCATATTGGGAAGAAAACCATAGATATTGTTGATCTGTGTTATCTACAGAAATACTATGAAGATAGGCTGATTCCATAGAATCACCCAGGTTAATATGAAGAAATGATTGGGAACCTTTTTTAAATTGGAATAAACCGCTGGTAAGGGTGGCAACCCATACATTACCATCCGAATCAACACAAAAGTGTTTAATTTCTTCTATCTGTGCGTTGGGTTTGGGTTGAAGCAAAACGTGAAATTCAGATCCCAATGCCGAACTACACCCCAGGCCTTCCCTTAAAAGACGAAACCAAAACCCACCAGAAGAGTCCTGCATAATCCTGTGAATATAATTTCCGTACGTATGGTTGCCTGGCGTAATTTGATAAAAAGGCACATTTTGCTGCCTGAAGTTTACTCTGTTAATACTCCCAAAAAGCCCAATCCATAGATTATGAAACCGGTCAAACATCAAAGCTCTGGCTCCATTCTCTGTTAGACCTTTGGGTACATTGGGATTATGCGAAAAATGAGTTATTCCTTCATTTGTCAACTGAAAGATTCCGTTATTTCTCGTGCCTAGCCAAATCGTTTGATTGGAATCTGCGATAACTGTCAGGATAGAAAGATTCTCCAACTCCGGGATTTCCTTCTTTGAAAATTTTTTATGTAATGGATCGAAACTCCAAAGACCATCAAGAGTCGCAAGCCAGATGACTCCTTCTGAACTGTAGGTCGCATCAACAATTTGAAACCTTGTACTTGGGGATGACCACTTTTGGGGTAATAATCTGTTTGCTGAAAGATCGGATGAAATCTCCCACAAACCATCACTGGTAGCAACATATAAATTCCCATTGGAGCTTTCCACTATTGCTGTAATTCCGGGCCTACCCTGATATCTGACCTCCATGTGGATGTTATCTATAATCTTGAAACTATCCACATCCGGGTTATCAATCAGATACAAATATTCCCGGTCTCCAACCCATAATCTGCCTTTTGTATCTTCAAGTATTGACAGGATTTGCCCTTCTTTGAGCATGTCATTATTAGGACTCTTTGAGAGAAACTTTTTGGACCGGTTGGTTTTTCTGCTGTATTGAAATAGTCCGTTTTCAGTTCCAACCCATAATCGGCCTTTTGAATCTTCCTGTAAGGAATAGACTGCTCCTGTAGAAATCAAATTGGAATCAGCGTCAAGGAGAGGAAAAGGAGCAACCTCATATCCATCAAATCTCAATAAGCGATTTCCTCCAATCCAGATAAACCCATAACTATCTTCCAGAAAGACATTTGCCCTTTGATTGCTAATCTCTTCAAAAACGTATTGTCTGGTGATGGATCGCGGTTGTCCCTGAACTTTTTGAATAAAAAGAAAAATGATCAGATAAAGAGCAAGCTTATAAAATTTCATCAGACATTTCGTGTAATCAGAGCAAAGGCTTTTTCAGTAGAAAGGTTTGAATGCCTTTATACTAATTACAAGAAAAATATTGAAGTTGTCAAAATAGGTTTTAAAAGGTGTCAGATAGAATTCTTTTACTGAATCCATATTTTCTTTACCAAATTTCCTGCATCATTAATCATTACCATCATATATGCTCCTGAGGCCAGACTCGGAAGATTAATTTCATACTTCTTATCTGTTCTATGGAAGTAGACCTCTTCAACTTTTCTACCCCATAAATCATACAGACATACCTTTTGCAGGTTGACAGGCTCTTCAAATTCCAGGAAAACTGTTTCTGAAGCCGGATTAGGAAAAATGCGTACGGTTCTGCCAGTCAATGTTTCTTTGATCGAATTGCTGCTCTCCTCCTTCCTGAAAACAGCATTGATCAACTGTCCCGGAGGAAAAATGCTGGAAACCAAACTGTCATCCTGATAAATTTCAACAGAGTCTTGCAATTGCCCCCAGACAAAATCAGTATGACTTTCCGGGTCATGGGCAATCATATATGAAAAAGAAAAAAATGAATTAAGGGTATCTCTATATATAGAATCTGTCGCGATATCATAATAAGACTTGTAGTTGTACAGAAAAATTTCATTCTCTCCTGGTACAGGTCGGTACAGATTCATAAAGCCTTCAGCATGAAAGGTAGTATCTATTTTCAGGCTACTTGTATCAATTGACATGAAGGAAGACCTTATCGCTCCGGTTGCATAATCGACTGAAATATAAATGTCAGGTCCAAATGGTGTCAGATAGGTATTAAACCCGCTGCCAAACCCCCAGGGATGATACACAAGCACAGAAGGCAGTGTGTCCTGAAGCTTGAGATCTACAATTTTTACCTCTGTCTGGTAAAGAAGAAATGCTTTATTCTGATTTATTACCATATCAACCGGCTGGTGTGGGAGATAACTGGAATCCAGGCTAAATAGCTGATTATAAGGAGGATCTGCTTCCTGAACACTGAAATATGGGAAAGAATCATTGACACTCACCAAATAATTTTTCCAAAAATCGAGTTGACGAGCATGCAATTCTTCAATTGTGTCTGTCTTTGTATTGGTTTGAAGATCATAAATGTAGACAGGAATATGCTCCAAATGATTATATCCGGAAGCAGAATATAGTTTCCCGTCTTTGATCGCAAAATCACTGGAAGAAATGGTATCTAACTGGATATAATTTTGATCAGGAAGCTGAAAATAGCCGATACGGTTGGCGGCACTATCCTGACCATTATTGGTGTAGGTGAATAATTTTCCCTGAGGAATTTGAGCCAGTAAAATGCTTATCTGGAAGAAGAAAATGGAGGAGAAAAGATAGTGTTTCATGATAGAGAATATTTATTTGAAATAATATATGGGTTTTCGATTATATATATGTATGATATTCAGATTTCACCTAATTCATAATTGGGAAAATTTGTGGAAACCTGACTACAATAAAAAATTCTTACCTCTTTTTAATGGTAAGGAGGATCTTTTAAATACGGGTTTTTAGTCATTTTTAAAGTATGGGAGATGAAAAACGTTCGTTTTTTGCATAAATATTACATGCCTCATAATTCCTTTACTATTAATCTGTAACTTGTAGCCGTATTTAGAGATATTTGGGATAAATTTTTAAAATTGCTCTGGTAGAACGGGGAAAACTTGCTCTGATCTACCCTTAAATTCAGGAATGTTGGACAAACAGAAAGTTATGAAACATCTGTGTCTGGTTTTATCGCTCATGGTAAGCCTTTCAATGGTGAATACCCCCGTCTTCTCTTCTCCTTGTTTGGAAGTGAAGCACATTGCTTCCTCAGGAGATCCGGAATTCGGCTATGTAAATATTTTTCCGGAGGGATTCCGGATTGTGATTGAATGGGAGTTCACAAGCAAAATCAAGACAAAGTATTTTGTCGTTCAGCGGCAGACTGCCGAACAGGAATTTGAAAACGTCAGTGGTATAAATGTGAAAGGTGAAGATCCCAAACGTCAGATGTTTACCATGGATGATACTAATTTTGAACTGGGTTCGACTGTTCGATATCGTATCAAAGCTGTTCTCGAAGATGGTTCTGTGCATTACTCTGATATTCTTCAAATTGGTTTGCCCGATGAAGGATATATTAAGATTTATCCCAACCCTGTAAAAGAATATGTAAACCTGGAATATGTTTTACCATTTCTCACTAATTACCAGGTTCATTTGTTTGATTTAATGGGGAATACTATCTTGGAGGAGAAAATAGCTCAACCCGTAAATTTGATGGTGAAGGAAAGAATGAATATGAATAACCTGAGACCCGGACTCTATTTTATTCAGGTTACAGTGGGAAAAGAAACATTTACACAACGGGTCATTAAAACTTAGGCAACTCTTTATCTACATAACTAAATGTAACCCCTGATCAGTAACTAGCTGCCAGGGGCTTTTTTTTGCCTTGATTTATTGTACCAGTCTCTTCTATTATTGTAAAACAAATCGGCAAATATGCAATCTCGAAAACACATTTCTTTATTTTCTGGGTTTTCCTATGGAAATGAATCTGAAGATTCTCATCCCGTTAGGGATGAAACATGGGTAGAAATTCATGGATTTCTCCTCCCTTTTCTCCAGATTTTGCGTCGCTACGACGCAAAATCTGGAGAAAATTTGGGGAACAGAATTCTTCGCTACCCACATTTGACCCCTAACGGGGTCTTTCTCTCACGAGAAATTTTTTATAGGAAAACGCTATTTCTATTTATTCTCGCCTTCCTTTTCCCCTTTTTTAGCCTCCATGCGCAATTTCTAGGTTCAAAATCTCCCGATAAAGGACGAATCTGGAACATCCGATTTACCATTGATGGCGCAGCTTTTCCCATTGATCTTGCCTTTAAAGACGGGTATCAGGGCGAATCCCTGGTAACAAAGGTCGATCCAAACGGGGTACAATATAGCGACTGGGAATGGATGGATTGGGATTCTGTGACAACCTTGAATCCCCTTGATAACCTGCAACGACATTTTCGGTTAGGGGTGGAGGTTAATCTTTGGCGAGGATTATACGCCGGGTTTAATTATTCTGGATATTTTGTCAGGCAGTTTAATCGAAATGGCAGAAGTTTTGGATCTGGGACAACGATTCCATTTGGAACCCTTGAAGGACAATTGGGATATTCCATTACTTTTAAAAAGCTGCCCCGTTTTACGATTCAGCCTTCTGTGTTTGGAGGAACCTATGCTTCGGATATTTATGATGGCTATGAGGGGGTAGGGCAGGAGATTGCTTTGGGCGGGAAAATTGCATTGGGGTTAATTCTCTCCAAAAAACACGGGCACATGTTCCGAATCTGGGCTGGCCGTCAGGATTTGATCTACCGCGAAGTGGAGGAAAGTTATGTGTATCCGGGTAAAACAAGGCAATACCATTCTCACTGGACTTTTGTTAATGCAGGATTTGGGCTGATGTGGAAGATTAGTTTTGTGGAGGATCGATAAAACGAACAGGTACTGCTATAGCCCGAAGTGCGAAGATTGCAAGTTACTCACAAAGGGTCTTCATAAGGCGAAGCCGGCAACCATTGTTGTCACCCTGAGCGAAGTCGAAGGGCCTATTGATAATAATATTCTTGATAAAAGCCCATGAAAATCATTTTCTTATACTTAGGCCCTTCGACTACGCTCAGGGTGACAGCACCTATTTGTTGGCTTCGCCTGAATTTTAGGAATTAATTGTGGACAACTTTCACCCTTTGAGCTGTTTTTTTGAGTACTAGTTAAACAACCTGAAATGCACAGAATCAGATACTGAAACGCCGGTAAAAATTCCCAGTCCGTTTTGAATATTTCCTTTTAAAAAGACAGACTCAGATAGTGGATCATCTTCAGTATTCCATTGATCTTCAATAGATTGAAGATAAATCCCCGCTTCATGAGACATCGCTTCAACTCTGATTACGATATTGTGGTAACTCGACCAGTTGCCAAGTGAATCAGTGATTTGATTAACCTGAAATGGAACATATCTGAAAAGGTGCGTGGGAAATTCTGCAAACATCACTTGCCCATCCTGATTTTCATCAAATGCAGGCTCTCCATATTCCACAATAGAATAAGTCGCAGAATCATCTCTGATATACTGTCCGGTGCTGTCATCAAATACGCCCCAGTATTCAGTACCGGTTAAAGAGGCAACGACGCGATAGGCATTTTTTTCTCCGGCATTATCCCTGAAATAAACTTCCAGCACATCTAATGCATAGCTGCTGAATATATCCGTGATAATGCGTTGAGATTCTTCGATTTTTTCAATGGAAACCTTTTCTGGAACAAAGGAGTTTGCTGTGTATTCCTGGTCTTTAAAAGAAAAATTTAATTCCAGTTTGTCTCCTGCCAAAATCTTCTCCTTGCCTTGGTAAAAGGGAAGAATGATTGAATCAAATTTTGCATTTCGATAGTAGAAACGCTGATTTTCATATATTTTTTCTTCTCCGGGAGTCAATAGATTTGCATCCTGATTAACCGTAATCACTGGCTGCAAGCCTCTGAGAAACTGCTGGTTTCTGTCCAGCTCAAGCCAGCCTTTGATTGGTAAACTCTGCTGAATAATGATCTTTGGAAAGGAATCTGCCTCAACAAACGCCCAGACAACGGGCTGGGACTCAAAATCTGGTCTTTCGTATTTGATAGCCTGTTCACAGCTGAGAAAAACAAAGAGAGAAATACAGAAAAATATGATTGATGGATTCTTTTTCATGACTAAAATTTAAAGACATAACTTAAGGATGGAATCATGGGCAAAAGCGATAATTGTCTGGCCACAATTTGTGTCGCATTGGCGCGCGGATCACGGAAGCTGGAAAGGTAGACGAAAAAGGGATTTCTTCGATTATAGGCATTATAGAAGTCTATATGCCATGCGCTGGTATATTTGGTCTTTTTCTTCTCATACCTGAGTCCAAGATCCAAACGATTATAAGGCTTGAGACGGTAGTCATTTCTGGCGGTAAAATCATTAAACCAGGTATAATTATTAACCCAACCAGCCGTAGGGACAAATATCTTTCCTGAAGGACTCGTGAGCCAGTGCCCGCTGCCATAAACGAAAACAGAAGAAAAGGACCAGTTTTCATTAAACTTATAAACCAGAACCAGGGAAAGATCATGTCTCCGGTCGTATTTGGCGTGATAAGGGCGGCCAAAGTTTAAATCCTCAAATTTTCGCCAGGTCCAGGACAGGGTATAACCTAACCAGCCTGTTAGCCTTCCAGCTCTTTTTCGCAGGTAAAATTCTGCTCCATAAGACCAGCCATTGCCAAATACCAGCTCGGTTTCAATATTATCCTGGAAAAGAAAATTGGCTCCTTCCCGATAATCGATCTGGTTGGACATTTTTTTATAATACAGTTCTATACTTCCTTCATATTGATCCTGAAGAAAATTCTGAAAATATCCTACCGCAAACTGATGTGCTACCTGCGGTTTGACCTTTTCACTGCTGGGAATCCATACATCAAAAGGAAGAGAAATAACCGAACTGCTGACCAGATGCACATATTGATTCATCAGAGTATAACCTCCTTTAATGGATTGGTTGGACCCAAGGCTGTATTTAATCGTTGCTCGTGGCTCAATGCCTTGATAATGAGTCGTTTCATCCTTGAAAAAAGGAAACCTGATTCCCAGATTAAATCCTAGTTTTTCATTGATTGAAATTTCATCATTAACATAAGCGGCTGCTTCATGCACAAAACGGTTTCGGCCTCTGAAGGGAATCGTATCCAGTTGTGTAGTTTGAACACGCACAGAATTAGGGGTGAAAGCATGGTAGACATAATTCAACCCAAATTTAATTTTGTGGGCAGGGTGAGGATAATAATCAAAATCAATTTTTCCGTTCCAGTCATTGATACCAGAGAATAAAATGGAAACATCTCTGTCAATAGCGTA
>JAGQVA010000180.1 GCA_020438265.1 Bacteroidota bacterium | reverse complement strand
TGTTTCTACCATGAGAGGCTGTCCCTATACCTGTAAATGGTGCAGTCGGGGCGTTTATGGGTTGAGCTATCGCCGCCGTTCGCCAGAAAAGGTTGTGGACGAGATGGTATTTCTCAAAGAAACCTATCAACCTGATTCTCTTTGGTTTGTGGATGATGTATTTACAGTAAGTCATAAATGGCTGGAAAAATTTGTGGAAGAAGTCAAAAGGCGAGATGCCGGGATTCCGTTTGAATGTATCACCAGAGCTGATCGGATGAATGAAGAAGTAATCGATATGCTGAAAGAAGCAGGTTGTTTTCGGGTCTGGATAGGGGCGGAGAGTGGTTCTCAAAAGATTATCGACCTGATGGATCGCAGGGTGGATGTGAATCAGGTGAGGGATATGATCAAACTGTCCCGTCAGAAAGGCATTCAGGCCGGGACGTTTATCATGTTGGGGTATCCGGGAGAAACGGAGGAAGACATTGAAGAGACCATTCATCACCTAAAGGTATCAAATCCTGACTATTTTACCATTACCGTTGCTTACCCTATCAAAGGAACGGATTTGTATCAGGAAGTCGAATCCATTCAGTTGAATCAGCTCAATTGGGCAGAGTCTTCGGACCGGGACATCGATTTTCAGCGAAGTTATCCCCGAAAATATTATCATTGGGCGGTCAGGCGAGTAGTGAATGAAGTAAATTATCATAAATTAGCGGTCGAAAACCGCCAGGTCTCGCTCAAGGGAATGTATCTGAAAGCAAGATCAGTGGGAGCCAAGATGGGAATGTGGTGGGAAAGGAGAGGAAAAAGCGCTTCTATGGCTGGTATTTTTTAAGCATGCTAACTAATTACTTATGCTCAAGCATACAAAAAGGGTCCGAAAAATTACCTACATCATCGGTTTTACAAGTATTGTATTAGGACTCATCAGTTTGATTGTCATTTTTATTGCCTATCAACAACAAAAACCCGAACCCACAGAGATTGCCATGCCTGCAACCTGTAAAGAATTTGTCGAACAAATCATTACCCCGGCAGAGTTTAAAACGGTCATCAAAGATGTGATTCATACCGGCGAGTGTGCTGCCTCCTTTTTAATTGATCCGCCTCTGAACGGAATCAATCAGCTTTGTACCTGCCCGATTATGCAATTGCCGGAAATTTTCTTTCAGCCAGGAGATACCATTGTCATGAAGGCAGGAAGTCCTAACCTTACCATTATCACTCCGGGAAGTAAAAATGTGATTACCTACGAATATCCCTGTTGTGGAGAATAATGATGCGCAGATTGATTCATCAGATTAAAAACTTCCTGTTTCCTCCCTACCAGGATATCTCAGATGAGTATATCAACCGGCTTTTTTGCGCCAATGCCGGAATGTTGCATCGGGGCAATTTGCTGGCTTTTGATTATGCGATCAGACACTTGCCTCAGGATTCGGTTGTTGTGGAGGTTGGTTCTTATGCTGGCCTTTCCACCAATGCGATCATCTATTATTTGCAAAAACACGGAAAAACAACCCTTTCTTTACCTGTGATTCCTGGGAGTATTTTGGGGAAAAAGATGCCAGGCCCCCTTCAGAAAACTATCTGAATCAGGTGGGAGAACGTGCCGATCTAAGCCGTGAATCCTATATGAGGTTTGTCAAAGATGGTTTTATCCAAAATCTGCAATTTTTCAGCGGTGCGAGGCTCCCATACGCGATTCACGCTCATTCAGAAAAATTTATGAGTTCCTGGACCCGGGAAGCTGAAATGGAAGATATATTTGGCAGGAAAGTCAAATCAGGAGGGAAAATCGGCTTTTGTTTTCTGGATGGAGATCATACCCTGGAAGGGGCAGAAAGGGACTTTTCGCTGATAGAACCCTATTTGGCATCCGGCGGATTGATTCTTCTGGATGATTCGGCAGATGGAACAAGAGGAAGCCGTAATAGCCTGGGGAAAAAGCTAAAAAACCATCCTGGATATTCGCTTATAATGAAAAATCCCAATTATCTTTTTATGAAAAAATAACCTCATTTGGGATTTAACTGAATGAAACTTATCTTTTGCCCCTACATTAGCCAAAATTGACGGAAAGACACTATGCCTGCCTACCCTAAAGCTCATAATGATGTAAAAATTCTCAGCCCCATTTCCCCCGAATTTGAGTCTCTGTACCTGAAAGTAAGGAAAAAGGAAAATCGCCTGTATTCTGACCCGGAGGTGTATGAGTTGCCCGATACTTTTTTTTACAACCTGCATCGTCAGGAATGGGAACTGAGGAGGAAATCACTGGAGCGGCTACAGAAATATTTGAAAGGAAGGGAAGAACCTGCAAAAGTGTTGGAATTGGGATGCGGCAATGGCTGGTTATCGGCTCAGATTGCCAAATATCCCAATTATGAAGTGATGGGTCTGGATGTGAATTTGAAAGAACTGGAACAGGCCTGCCGGGTGTTTGACATGTCTAATCTGTCTTTCGCTTATGGCGATATTTTTAAGGATATTTTGCCTTTTGAATCGTTTGATTATATCATTCTTAGCAGCACCATTCAATATTTCCCTAATCTTTCTCAATTGATTAATCGTTGCCGTCAGTTTTTAAGACCCGGTGGAGAAATTCATATTATGGATAGCCCGCTTTATGCTGAGAAAGACATTGAAAATGCCAAAAAACGCTCTGCGATACATTATCAAGCAATTGGTTGCCCTGAAATGATTGATCATTATTATCATCACCCAAAAACCGAGCTTGCCATTTTTGATTATCAATATCTCTACAAACCCAAGCGCTTTTTCCGCAAAAATGACTCTCCTTTTCCCTGGGTAAAAATCATTAACTAACCTTATATGTATCGGGACCTGGTTTGGGCTTTCGGATTGCCGATTGCCGGTTTGCTGATGATGAGATTCGGGTTTGGCTTTAACGGCCTTTATGGCCAGGACGGGCATATTTATTATCAGTTTGCTTCTGACCTGATTGAACAATTTCCTCATCGGCCAGATTCCTTAAATTATAGTGTTCCACCTTTTTACCCATTATTGGGCAGCATCCTGGGAGGGATCATCAGGCATGTTGGTCTGGCTATGCAATTGATCTCAACACTTGCCCTGGGAGGTGTCATGTACATAACAGGGCTGATGATCAGGAGATTCGGCTTCATGGAGAGAAAGGAAGTATTACCTTACCTGATCCTGACAATGATCTTGTCTCCATACATGTTTCGCGGAGCAATGGTGGTCATGACTGATATGCTGACAGCCTTTTTTAGTATCAGTACTTTCTGGTTTTATGTTTTGTATCGTGAAAAAGAAAGCCGAAAGTATTGGGCAGGAATTGTTGTAATGGGGCTAATGGCATTTTTTACCCGATATGCAGTAGCACCCTTATTGATATTGCCTTGTGCGGATGCATTGAGAATCAGTCTGAGGCGCAAAAGCTATGGGAACGTATTGATTGCTACAGGGATCATGGGCGTTGGTCTGGGGTTTTATTTTTGGCTGAAAGGAAGCGAAACGCCTGAGTTTGTGGGGCATTTCCTGTGGGACATCTGGTCTCCGCTAAACTGGTTTAAATCCCGTTTTTCAGGTTTCGATGGTGCTTCAGACTACACAATGATCAATCTGATTTCCGTTTTTTATCATTTCTTCCATCCGGCTTATTTTTTCCTGGGAATTCCTTTGGTTGTGATGTCTTATCGGTCAGTTCAAAAGAAGAAAGAATATCAGGTTATGTTGGCAGCCATCATCCTTTATTCGCTTTTTGTTGCCGGACTAAATTTTCAAAATAAGCGTTATCTCATACTTTCCTTTCCACTGGTCCTGATTTTAACCGCTGAGGGATATCAATGGTTTGTAAGAAAGATTCCTGCAAAGTGGCATATCGCTATTTATGGCCTGTTAGTGGTGATCCAATTAGGGTTATGTACCTACGTATTTCGCAGTTTTTATGAGTACAACCAGATTGAGCAACGGGTAGCTATCATGGTTAAAAAACAACCCCCGACAACTCTTTACACCTTTGAGCTCAATCCTTCTTTGGAATCCTATGGTGCTGAGCACCAGGTTATTAATCTTTATCATGAGCCGATTACAACCTTTTCTCAGGGAGAGTTGCTTCTTGTAAATCCTTCCAAATGGGAATTTCAGTGGAAGGACAGAAATCCTATGATTAACTGGGTATATGCTCAGGAGAATTTTGAAGTGGAGTTACTTGGCAGGGATGAGTCTGGCTGGGAATTGTATAGGTTGGGAGAGAGAAAGGAATAACTTGAATCAGGTAAAAGTGGATGAAAGACCCTGTTAAGGGTCAAACGTGGGTAGATAAATGTATTTTCTTCTCTTCCCCGATTTTTGCGCCGTAACGGCGCAAAAATCGGGAGATATAGATGGAATCGATTGATTTCTACCCACGTTAGGCTCTTAGCAGAGCCTTTAAGAGTCTTTTCTCATGATTAATGTTTTAAGGATTAATCTTTTAAGATAAGTCTAAGAAACAATCAAATCTCCTATCAAAAGAATAGAAATAATCGCGTTAAGTCCCAAAAAGACCAAACCCAGAACCAGGAAAATAATCACAACTTGTTGATCATAATCTCTTTCAGAATGAGGGATAATGGCAAAAATGCTGGCCAGGATACCACTTATAAAAGCCAGAAAAAGTATTATGCCAAACCATGCAGAAATATCGCTCCAATAATTCGACGAATGTCCCCCAATAGAGATGGTTAATCCCAAAAAATTAAACAAAAGAAGAAGCCCCGCAATGCGGGAAAGTTTTTTTGCGAATTTTCGGAAACGAAACTCAACCTCAGCTTTACGCGCCTCCTTTAATATGTCCTCGAGAGATTCTTTCATAAAGGATTAAAGATATCCCAGGGCCTTAAATACCCAATTAAACACACACATAGCAGCCATGATTCCATTGATTGAGGCAAACACCAGAAGGAAAATGCGATAAAATCTGTCAGGAAATTTCCATCCCATAATCGGGAAAATTGAAACGATCAAAGCTATAATTGCTGATATGATCGGCAGAGAAATAAATTCTGCCATAAAGCTCATATAAAATCTTTCCGATAGAGGTGTGTAGCTGTCTGACAGGAAAAACGGGAAAGAAGGGATAATGATAATGGCAGAAACACCAATCACGATCCACAGCTTTTTGTTGAAGCTATCAAATTTGTCCCGGGCAGCAAGTCTTCTCGATTGTTCCAGAATATCCTCTAATGATTCTTCTTTCATGGTTTAAAAATAATGGTTCTTTATAATTTTTGTAGAGCATGTTATTTTTTCACCACATGAGCCACAGTAGCAGGAGAGTATGAACTTCAACATAGAAAATAGAGAAATCACAGGTAATCCAAAGCTTTCTATTTCTTCTATGCTTCCTTCTTTTTTAACAATTTCTATGTGACTATGTGTTAAAATTCGAGAATCCCACAACTTCAAAGCAATCAATCAATTATTAAACAAGACGTAAGCATTCAAAGAAGTCGCAATCACCAGCCACACAAAATAAGGAGCCATCAGCCAGATTTTGGCTTTCATTTCTGAGGTAAACCCAAGGAAAAAATACCCCACCAGAACGGTAAGCGCAGAGATAATGATTAATCCCCATAACACCTCGTGATAATAGAAAAACACCGGATTCCAGCCCACATTCAAAATCCATTGAACCACATACAGCGATATCAGGAGAATCCGGTTGTCAATATTTTCCCACGCATAAGCCATATACACCGAAAAACAAATCATAATCGTCGTCCAGGAAGCACCGAATACCCAGCCTGGAGGTGTCCAGGGAGCTTTGGCGAGTTCTGCATACCATTGAGAAGTAACGCCAGCTCCAGTGAATATTCCGCCGATGGCGAGGCCACCGAAGTTGAGAACGAGGAAGATTGCTAGTCGGAGGTACATGATGAAGTTATTTTTGGTTCCTATGCATATTAGTGAAAAATCATGCTAAAAGGAAGAGGCGGGTCCAGGAGGTATATCGCTCAAAGACCTCCTCCTGGTCGTCAAATTATCAATTTCCGGTGTAAATACGCGGGAAAAACCGCCCTGTTTTTTGCATATAGGCCTTGTACTCCTCCCCAAACTTCTCAATCAAATTTGCCTCTTCTTTTGGCGTACGAATAGCCATGATGATAAAGGTGAAAATTCCAAGTAGAATGATAAACCAGTTATCGGCAATCAAACCAAAAGCCACAAAATTGCTTGCTCCGATGGTGTAAAGCGGGTGGCGCACCCAACGGTAAGGACCTTTGGTTATCAGTTTGTGTTCCTGACGTGTGGCGCTGGTAGGGGAGATTCCGCTGCCAATGCTGCTGAAAAGCCAGTAAATCAGTGGAACACAGATGAACCCCAGGGCAATTCCTGCCCAGCGAAACCCTTCGGGGAGCCCTATTTTTGCCCAGGCCATTGCCGGAGGGTAAACCATATAGGCAATGGGGCTTAGCCAAAGAATGAGTCCGCCAATTTTGATAATGGTGGACATCGTTTTCCCGTCTACGTTGCGGGAGATTTTCTCCCCTGTTTGCTGGTCCGCTTTGCGGCGGAAATAACCAGAAATTCCAAAACCTGAGACGAAAATGAGGGCCAGTGCGATGCGAAAAGTATATTCTTCCATAATGATTAGATTAGTATTTCTTGCAAATATATAAAATTTAGACTTGCTTAAAAAATAAATGTGAATAATCTAAAAATACGGATAATAAACGAATGGGTTTAATATTATTCCGGATTGTCTGGAATTTACTGTTCAATACTTCTCGCATCAAAGCTGATGATCTCTCCTTCTTCGACCCGATATTCTACCTCAATGGGATTACAACAAACCTCACAATCTTCAATGTAGATCTGATGAGGAACGCTTAAATCGATGATAAACGATATATTCTGCCAGCAATAAGGGCAGATGAAAAAATATTCTTCCATAATCTTGGGCTATTTGTTATTGGCTATTTGCCTTTCGCTGTTGGCTCTGGCCTGTCTCAAAAGGTCGATTTTAAGAAAAAACACGGAGACGCTGAGACACAGAGGAATTGAAAATCAATTGGTTATCTCTTCACCTTCGTGCCTCCGTGTTTAATTTTCGGACTTTTGCGACAGCCTCAAAGCTAAAAGCCAACAGCTTTTCTTCGAAGACTCCACCTTCTTTGAGATCGATATACGCCTGGACTACTCTCATTCTGCATCCGATCCATGGCAGTAAGCATATAAGTGTACTTCCGCAAAAATCGGGTGTCAGGGTCGGTAAAAGTTCCATTTCTGGCTTGTACCACTTTAACCAATGACTCTGGATTTGGTTCAGGAATTTTCGAGCCTTTCAGACGATAAACACCATAATACCAGGCCTCGCTGTCATCTCCCGGAGGGTCCCAGGTGAGTTGAATTCCTTCTTTGGTTGAATTGACTTGCATAAGGGCAGGAAAGGGGGGAGCGGAATTGTCCACCCAATTCATCGATGGCAAGAGCGCCGGGTGTGGGTAGAGGTTTCGGTTAATAGAATCTGTTACGCCAAAAGTATTATCTGCAAACCATTTGGAACTAAAAAATATACTTCCCTGAATATTGGGATACTTTCTCGTCATCCGGATTTGGTCCGGGATTTCGGAGGGATTGTCCCAGTTAAGATCCTGATTATTGGCTACTTTATAAAGCGCATGTCCGATATAGACATGTTTCCCATAGGCATTATTATTCCACCATTTGACCAGTACATCATAAGAGGCCGGAGGATAACCAATGCTCCAGTAAATTTGGGGTGCTACATAATCAATCCACCCTTTTTTGAGCCATGAGCGAATATCTGCATATAAAACATCATAGCTTGGCGCTCCGGCTCTGGTTGCAGAACCCTCAGGATCGCGATCCTGGTTTCTCCACACTCCAAAAGGACTGATTCCAAATATCAGGTCAGGACGAGAAGCAAGCAGGGTATCACGCATGCGGTGGATGAAAGTATTGACATTATTGCGGCGCCATTCTGCTTTATCAGGGAAATCACGGCCAAAATAACTGTAACTAAGGGAATCCGGAAAATCCTGTCCATTGATGGGATAGGGATAAAAATAGTCGTCAAAATGAACCGCATCAATATCATAGCGGGTTGCGACATCCTTGATGATCTGGATTACATAGTCCCTCCCTTCCGGAATCCCCGGATCAAAATAGAGGTTGGGGCCATATTTGACAAACCAATCAGGTTTTCGCAAAGAGATATGATTGGGATCTAATTGTTTAAACTCATTCGCATCAACCACAGCGCGGTAGGGATTAAACCAGGCGTGGAAAGCCATTCCCCTTTTATGACATTCATCAATAAAAAATGCCAGAGGATCATAATATGGGTCGGGAGCTTTTCCCTGTTTGCCTGTAAGCCATTCAGACCAGGGCTCAAAAGGAGAGTCGTAAAAAGCATCTGCGGCTGGTCTGACCTGGAAAATAACGGCATTGATGCCATTGGCCTGATGCATATCAAGCATGCTGACAATTTCGGCCATTTGTTCTTCAGAGTGCATGTCTTTGTGTGGTGGCCAGTCAATATTTTTGAGGGTTGCTATCCAAACTCCTCTGAACTCTCTTTTGGGGGATTGGGTATTTTGTCCCAAAGCAAAAGCAGATAGTCCAACAAGAAAAATT
>JAGQVA010000179.1 GCA_020438265.1 Bacteroidota bacterium | reverse complement strand
TCACCAATACCTACTGCACTGTCCTCTATATCGGAGTAACTACCAATCTCAAAAGACGCGTTTTTGAACATAAAAATGGTATTGGCTCTGCATTCACAAGTAAATACAATGCCAATCGACTCGTCTATGCAGAAGGTTTTGACCGAATTGAAGATGCTATTCGGCGGGAAAAGCAGCTTAAGAAGTGGAATCGAGCATGGAAGGTGGAGCTGATTGAGGGGTTTAATCCGGAGTGGGAGGATTTGGGGGTGGGGTTGTGAATTTTATGGATTGGGAAAATACATCTTTTTTTGCATTTATGGAGGTCCCCGATCTCCTTCGTCGTCGGGGATGACAGCGCTTGGCTTTTAATGTACACGCCGCCCCAGGGCGGCATGAAATTCATTTTTCCCTTGAGAAAATTATTTTGCCGAAGGCAAGTAGTGTCCCCAAAAGGGATTGCTCCCACGTTGCCCCGGCAACGTGTATTACTAACATCCCACGATGTCATCCCCAGCTGTCACCCTCGGCTACGATCGGGGGTGGGGACCTCCTGCGTTGCAAAAAAAACTGTCATCCCCAGCAGCTGTCACCTTCGGCTACGATCGGGAGCGGGGACCTCCTCCCTCGTAAAAAAATATAACACTATCAGTGCGCAGCGATCAGGGGCCTCCTGCTTCATTAAAAGTAAATTTTGGGCTTTCTTTCCCCTTCGGCCCAAGATTAAAAGATTCAAGGGTAAAAGGGTAAAAAGAACTCAAGGTTTAGTCTCGGGAAAGGCGGAACCCAATAAAAGCGTACCTGAGGTCAGGATAATCGTCGTTCCGATTGCTCCCGCGGCAATTATCTACGACGTAGTTGAAACTGCCGCCGCGCAAGACGCGAGATATTCCACTCGATGGACCTTTCGGATTCTGGTTTTCCTGCTTTTCGTAGTATTTACTATCATACCAATCCGCACACCATTCCCAGACATTTCCACTCATATCATACAAGCCCAGCCGGTTAGGTTTTCTCGCCCCAACTTCATGGGTTTCCAAATTAGAATTTTCCCTATACCATGCAAAATCTTTCAGTTCATTCTCATCATCCGTCCCCGCATATTTCGTACGTCCCACAGATCCCCCACCCGCAGCATACTCCCACTCCGCCTCTGTCGGCAGACGCCAGTTTTGTCCAGTCTGCTCACTCAACCAGTGGGCATATTCATAAGCACCGTACCAGGTTACTCGTACCACCGGATAGTCTCCCTTACCTGCCACCGGCTTCCATACCCCATTTTCCTGAATCAATCCCCATCCATCAATCCTTTGCCCTTTATAAATCCCTGATTTTATAGAATCTGCCCCATAAGCATTTAAGAAATAGGCATACTGGGCATTGGTTATTTCTGTGACGCCCATGCGGAAGGCGTTGATGCTTACCTCGCGGACGGGTTTTTCGTCATCTCCACCATCATTACTACCCATTGGGAAGGTGCCTGCGGGGATGGGGACGGTTTGGGGGATCATAGAAAGATCCATGCTTAATGAATTATCATCTATCTCTTCTACTCCGACCAAAAGATTCATAGGAACCCTCCATGAGGTAAGTATCCTTACGAGTAAATCTGAGCTTACACAAATTGTTTTAATATTATCCCGAGACTGTATCATTCCCAAAAGTTCATATTCTTGATTCAATATTGGACTTCCCGAACAACCTGCCCCAATTCCATTTGGAGTAATAGTAAATAGATTTTCATTAAAATCGTGCTCTAATTCTTTTATTTCATCTCTATAGTTAATATCCCATAAATTTCCAAAAGAATGTCCAATTGTAATTACATTTTGCCGAATACCAGGTTTTTGCTTTGGCAAAGCAAAAGAGGCAGGTATTTGGTAACCTTCTGGTTTTTGACAGGTGATAATAGCTATATCCCAAGAACTATTTACTTGAAAAACTTTACCCTTAGTTTGATGATTAGAGTAAAACCGAAGATTAATTTCTTCAGGATCTTCAATTATATGAACATTGGTGAGAAAATAAAGTGTATTGCCCCGATTCCCAATCAAGAATCCTGTTCCACTTTCAATACCTGATCGAATTTGAACAACAGGATCACGAAGAGGGTTTTTTGTTCTAATTACAGTATTCTGATCAGTAATCGGAGTGTCTAGAATAATCGCCGTCTCTAAAATAGTAATTGGAAGAATAACTGTATCTCTCTTCAACAAGAACGTATCTACCTCAGTTGGAAGGTCAAAAAAACCATCCTTCTTCTCATAGTCCTCTTTCGCAATCCCAATATAAATCTTATTCTCCTCAATACGTTCAGGTCTTTCGCGTATAGTAAATCGTCCCTGCGGATCAGTAAGGGCAATTTGATTATGGGTAGAAATACTGGCTCCGGGAACTGGCTGCCTGGTATCAGCATCCAAAACCAATCCTTGTAATGTGTATTCAGGGATTATTTCGCTTAGTTTTTGGCCAATTAATATTAGTTGATTCTCGATATAACTATTCTCAGGGCTAAGGTCTCTGGCGGCCCGGTAGGCAGATTGGGCATTTACCCATGCATTGGTTGGCTCGGCAGTGGTAAGTTCATTAGCAATCTGAAAAAGGGAATCAGCCTCTCGTACTCTCCGGGCAATCTCCCGAGCCAGTCGCGCCCCTCCAATCAGAGTCAAAAGATTTGGATTCTTAAAATCAGTGTAAAAACTATCCGTCAAAAATCCACTCATTGAGTCAGCCATTTCCAGATTCGACTGATAATAATGCACTAATCCAGCCCCATGAACCCGATTAGCCAGTACACTATCCATAGGTGAAAGCGAATTTTTTGCCAATGAGTTTAAATCAACATCTCCGGTAAATCGAGTTAATGCCTCCTCCCAGTCTCGCTGCTGATAAGCAACCTTCCCCATTCGATATGTGAGGAATTCTTTTTGCTTGAAGGCAGGTTCATACCCTGGTTGCTGCCTTAGTGCTTCTTCAATCAATTGCCGGGCACGTAGTGTATCTCCATCTTCTACAGCCATTCCTGCCTCATTCACCAATTCAGCCAAAGGATCAACGGGGATGTTAGTAAAAGTATCACTATTAGGGAGGGGAAGAATATTAAACAACAAAGTCATCACTGCCGCCAGGCCATAAGTCACAATCAGAGGTATCCGCAAAGACTTCCGCTCGTCTTCCTTTTCCACATCCTTTAATTTACTCCTTAAAGCAGGATCCAATAAACCCGCTTTATGCAACATCCTCAACCCCACCTGCTTCTGCTCATCTTCCGGCTCCAACATCGCCTCCTGAATCGCCCGCTGGACTTCCCTTTCCTGCGCTGCAAAAGAATCCGGCGGCACCTCCGCCAAATCCAGCAATTGCAATAAAATCTTTCGAGCCGCTCTTTCCGTTTCCGGATCAAGACTATTAATCAACTCCGCTCGCAGGGCTTCCGGCAAATCCCCATCCTGCAACCAGGGTAGCCGCGTAAGCATCAACAAATCCTGATAAGAAGGATGATTTTTCTCCAATCCATTAGCCAAAGCCAGGGTCAACTCCCAAACAGGTCTTGGATACAAGGCTGCTGCCGCCAGCCAGCGAAAGCGCGTCTCTCCCAGATAAGCCCGAATATCAGCAACATTGGCAAAGTCAAAATCCATCAAAGCTGGATCTTTGGGGCGCTCTTTAAGGAGTTTTCGTTGTAAACTGCGAAAATCCGGGGGATCGCGCTCGTCCCAGGTTTCCAGAAGTTCCATCTGACCCTGGAGGTCTCCGGGTAGAATGGCGAGGTATTCGCGGAGTGTGTGTTCTCTACGTCCCCAATCGGCAACTGGCAGAGGAGTTAGCAATGCGCGGTCTTCCCAGACTGGAAGGATGTTTTTCAGGTTTGGGTTTAATGAAGTGGTACGCGGGTCTAGCAGACTATCTCCCGTACCAAAAATCATCAGGCGATGACGCGGGAAGATTTGGCTGAGATGATTGAGGGTGACGGATTCATCATTTCCTGGACGATAACAATGATTCAGGCTTCCCTGGAAGTGCCAGATTTCTATAGGTACCAATTCGCTTTGAAGCAATTCCAGAAATCGGTTAAAAAAGCGCGCTTGCTGGTCATTCGGGCCGCGAACTTCAACCAGGGCGAGATATTCCAGCGGACGGGTTCGCTGCTGAAAACTCAGCACAGGATATCCCCCATGGTAAATGGTTTCTCTAAGCGTTCCATGAATATCCAGGAACACTCTTTCACCTGCTTCCCTTCGTCTTAAAACCTGCGCAAGAGCCTGAATATCACCTTTGCTGCCAACGAGTTCATCCTGAGAAGGAAAAGGGAGTTCTACTGGTGGGCCGCCCCCGTCAATCAGACTGCGCCGAAATTCAGGTGTATCTGGCGGTCGGCGGCGATAGCGATCATAGGCAAATGGAACAATCAGCAGGATTAATACCCAACCAATAAACCATGTGTAAACCCAGGTTTTCTTCCATTGACGTTCTGACTCTCGCCCTGGATCGTGGACGGGTGAAAGTGGAGGAAGTTCTACCAGTTCTTTGCGAAGATCCAGAATCTGGGTCGAGCGGTCGGTGCAAAGTCCCATGCTATCATCAGGCAGACTTACCGAAAGGGTAATGGAGTGTTTTCCTTCGCTTAAAATTGCGTTGGGGAAAAGTTCTGTACTATTCCCTCCTTCTCCCATTTCCCATTGGTATTGCCAAAGTGCTTGGGTCGAATCGGGAATAAAATCATAAACGCCATTTTTTTCGAGGTAGGTAAATTTCGCATGGGGGCGCTCATTGTCATGTACATAGATCTTTCGGCTATAACTACTATCAATTGTTTCACGAAATAGCTTTAGGTTAATCGTATATGTTCCTGGCTTATTGAAAGAGTGAAGTGGCGACCAATTCGCTGAGTCAATCTTTCCATCACCAAAATCCCAGCTAAATTTCAGGGTTGTATCGGGCGACTGATTGGTCAGGAGAAAAGGTTGATCCAGCCGAATACAGCGATCCTCAAGGGTAAAAAATGGTTTGGGTTTTTCCGGAGGAGCACTAGCACTGGTAAGTAGGCCGGCGATGATTATCCAGATTAACAGCCCAATTACCAAAATTCCACTAATCGCAACGGGAATTACCCACTTGCGTCTTTCCCGCTCCAGCACCTCTGGTCGGGGAATTTCTTTCTGTTCGGGAGGCTTCACATGCCTCTCCAACCACTCATCAAAAATCTGATAAAAACGCTGCTGTTCTGCTCCAGTTTTTGCTATTAACGGACAGAGATAATTGCGCAGGCCAGCTGGCGAGTCAAATCCTTTTTGGCCCATTAATCCCAATATCTTCTGTATTCTCACCTTTTGGTCAGGGGTAAGATGGAAGGCCCTGCGTTCCAGCATTTGGATCAGGGTTTCCAGGGGAAGATATGTGGGATTTGGGGTCATTACCCTAAACTCTTTATTAATTCATCCAAATCCTCCCTCGTCTTCGCCAACACAGAATAACTCATCCTCAAAATTTCCTTCTGTGTTGCACTCAAATTCTTTATATCCAGATTCTTACCAAGAAAATGATGAAGTTCCAACACTCTGAGCCAGGCCACCAATTCCGCAGTGGCGGGTTCTTTGCGGTTGACTCTGCGACGAACTTCGAGAAAGTGTTCGATAAGTTGTTCATTACTGTATTCGGAATCTTCCCCCAAATGAGCCTTGACAATACGCATAAGTCCCTCTGCATCGGGGAAGGGAATGTGAAAAAATACACAACGTCTGAGAAAAGCATCTGGAAGGGATTTTTCGGAATTGGAAGTGAGAACCACCACCACTTTTTGTCCTTCACCCAAATCAATTGTCCTGTTCCCATCTTCCTTTATCTGAAAGCGAAACCGATCCAGCGCATTGAGCAGGTTATTGGGGAAATCGCGGGGAGCTTTATCAATTTCGTCAATCAAAACGACTGCACTTTGGGCGGGTTTCCCTTCTTCCGCATAAGGACCGGCTGCTTTGGGGTTGCTTAAGGCAATGGCTTTCCCCAGTGCACGTAATTCAATATAGTCAGAAATAGGCGGAGCTTCCTGATTAGCTGCTTTGCGGAGGTTTACATCGTGAAAGTGCGTCAAAGCATCGTAGTAATAGAATAAATCAGTCGCCAGAGAAGTAGTCTGAGTATTGAATATCAGAGGTTCTGGTAAAAAATGACTGGCTTCCTGATGTAAATCTGCGGCTATTCTATCAGCCAGTCGGGTTTTGCCTGTTCCAGGTTCTCCTGTGATCAGGAGTGGCTGTTCCAGTGCAAGCGCTACCTGAATGGCATCAGACAGCTCTTTGGAAAGCATATAATTTGAGGGTGGTAAATCCCGCAAATTCAGGCTTCTCTCGGGTAATTTTATGCGATATTCACTCATAGTTTATCGTTATCTGGCGGTTCGTTATTAATAAATGCGTCAAGGCGGAGTTCGATCTCGGCCATGTCAAACTGGTCTCTTTTTTCAGGAAAATATTTTAATAGCAATCTTTCTTGTCGCTGAGTATTGCTCGTAATAAAGTTGTCAATCCAGTCGCGGATATCTTCACGGGTTACTGGCATGAGTTCGGACAAAATCACACATCCGGGCAATTTGGGTAACATAGACCGAATCTGGTCAATCATGATTTCATGATGTGTTTTATCCTCATAAATCACGCTGATAAAAAAATAAAATACCGGCAGAGTAACATCTGGTTCCTGAAGTTGGCAGTATTCCTGCATAAACCATTCTACCAGTTGTGGAGTAAATGTTTTCCAATATGAACTCCTCACCCGAAATTCCACTGCCAGGGTATGAATTTGTTTTTGACGCAGATGTTTGGCGATGGTACTTAATTGCTGTTCTGCGGGCATTCTCATCAATCGGCCAAGGTTGAGATGTGTCAGTAATTTACTGCGAATTTCGGCTTTATAGGCTTCCAGAGATGAAGCTTGCCTCAGAATGATTTTATGCGCCAGTGTCTGATGAGGAAAGTCCGGATCGGAAAGATAATGATGATAAAACCGATTAAACAATCCATGATGAGATTGTGGATCATTTCCGTGGATGGCGAAAAAATAGAAGTGAGATTCGCTGGAAAGTTTTTGCGCAAACTCTTGACTTTGCAATGTACGATCACAAAAATAGGTGCGAATATGTTCGATTCTTTCCGATATCGGTGGAGGCAATGTGGAAATTGGGAGAGGTTTACTTTTCCCATTTTGCTCAACAGTCAAATCTACTTTCTCTCCTTGTTGAAAAAGAAAAACCCCTTCCTCACCAGAAGTCAATCCCGCAGAAGCCAGGGCAATTTTAGCGACAAATCTCGGATCTTCTTTTCCTGCCATAATTGCATCATAAATCGATACTGATGCTTCAATACGTGCTTTGGACTCAAGATCCAGACCTATCACATTGGGAATATTATCACTAATTGCCAAAGCCTGAACTTCTGATGAACAACCACTTAAAATCACCCATTCCAACTGTCCTTTAAATAAATCCAATAAGTCTGACAAGGCAGAAGGCAGAGCCGGAATTGCCTCCCCACGATTATTTTCAAACATAATTCCCTCACCTTCATTTCTGCCGGAAATATGTAAAACCCGGGGTTCCTCATCTAATAATCCACGGCGCAAATCACTGATCCTCACAGCCCACCGGCTCTTTAAATTAAAGGTTTTTCTTTCCGCTCCACGCTCATAAGCCATCTGTATCTCACGAAATTCCTCCTCCCACCGCGACTTCTGGTCGCCGTCAGGATTTGCGTTGAGGAATAAAATCGTGTTGGTATGGCTCATCTAATCCGAAAAAGGGAAATTCTTATCGAATGTTAGCAATTCTTTTGCTAAAAGACAAAATTGGGAGAAGAAAGGGAATTTTGGTCGGTAAATGGGGGAGATGGTGTTAGGGTTTTCCGTTAGGAAAGAATTCTTTTGCAGAAGGCAAGGATTATTCCTTAAAAGGGATTATTCCCACGTTGTATTGGCAACGTGTATGTACAACATGCAAAGCATGTCATCCCCGACGCGCAGCGATCGGGGACCTCCTGACACTAACACATACATCCTTTTTTGCAGTGATGGAGGTCCCCGATCTCCTTCGTCGTCGGGGATGACAAAGCATGCGCTTTGTGGATATATGCTACCCCAGGGCGGCATGAAAATTCATTTTTCCTTGAGGAAATGATTCTCACGTTGCCCCGCAACGTGTATATCCAATATCCCTGATGTCATCCCCAGCTTGACTGGGGACCTCCCTTCCCCACCCGCACCACCACCGACTTCGACGCCGGCGTATAAGACCCTCTCGCCATCTGCCCCACTGGCACCAACACATTCGCCTCAGGAAAATACGTAGCCACACACCGCCTGGCAATATCATAAGGCACAACCAAAAAATTGCGCGCCAGGCGAATTTCCCCTTCAAAATAGCTGGTAAGGTTTACTACATCTTCACTTTTTAATCCCGCCTCTTCCATATCCGCCGGATTCATCATCACAACCCGCCGTTCGTTATAAATCCCACGATAGCGATCATCCAGACCATAAATCGTCGTATTATACTGGTCATGACTCCGCACGGTCATCATCAAATATTCTCCATTTTTAAGCGGATTTGCAGGACAGGGATTAACGGAAAAATGAGCTTTCCCGTCTGGGGTGTCGAATTTTCGTTCGCGGGCACCATTAGGAAGGTAGAAGCCTCCTGGCTTACGGACGCGGTGGTTGTAATCTCCAAATCCGGGGATACAGGCTTCGATGGTTTCTCGGATTCGGTCGTAATCGGCTACGAGG
>JAGQVA010000016.1:13912-23877 GCA_020438265.1 Bacteroidota bacterium | reverse complement strand
AAAAGAGCATCTTCTGACTAAAGCACAACTTAAACACTTCAGTATCAATCTGAAAGATGGCGAGCCCTGTCCGCTTTGTGGTTCAGTACATCATCCTGATATTATAGAGGTAGGAAATGTGGATTATGAGCTGAATAAATTAAAAAAGCATACCCAAGAAGTTCAACAAGAAATTCAGAGCAATGAGCGAATAATTGCCCAATTAGACGCAATGAAAGAGCAAATCGCAAATCTCGAATTGCGAATCAAAGAATCTTCCAAAGAAACGGACCAGGCTAAATCTACCCTTGATCGACACCTGACTACTTTTACGTGGAAGGATTATTCCGCTGATGATGAAGCAAAAATTCAAGATTCAATCGCCCAAATATCTTCCACGAATCAAAAGATTAATCAACTCAATCAGGACAAAGAAGCTCTTGAAACAAGCATCGAAAAGGAAGAAAAGAAAAAGGAATTATACTCTCAAAAACTGGATGAGTTAAAAGTTCAAAACCAAAACGCAGAGATTGATTTTCAGGCCACACGCAAAAGCCTGAGCCTGGTCAATTATGAACAATACCAGACTTTGAGCAATCCGCAAATTGAAAGGGAAATTCTTCAGCAAAAACAGAAATATCAGGAAATTATAGATCTCTATCAGAATTACGATCAACGAATTCAAAAGCTGAGAAATAATGTCGCGGTTTTAAAAGGAAAAATCAGTGAACTGGAAAAACAGGAACAAGATATAAAAACCCGAATTGTAAAACTCAATCAGCAAATCACACAACGGCTTGAAAAGTCAGCGTTTTCCAGTCTTAAAACAGTAGAAGAAATTCTGGATCTTGATCTGAATATTGCTCACGAAAAGGAAGATATTACCCGATTTCATCAGGAATTTAACAGCGCCAACACCACACTCGCAGATTTAAAAGCCCAGGTGGAAGGAAAGAATTTTGATCCGGAAGAATTGTCAAATTTATCTCTGGAAATCAAAAATCTGAAAGAACTTCTTTCCGACCTCATGGTCAAAGCCGGTGGACTCAAAAAAGAGCTACAAAGAAAAGAAACCGAATGGGCAGAAAAACAAAAACTCCAGCAAAAACTGGATAACCTTACTTTAAGAGCGGAAGACCTGAAAACCTTAAAAAGTATGTTCCACCGCAGTGGTTTTGTCAATTACGTTTCGACCATTTTCCTCCGCAATTTGTGTCAGGCAGCGAATCAACGTTTTTCCAGATTGACCAAAGATTCCCTGAGCCTGGAAGCGACAAATAATAATAATTTTCAGGTGAGAGATTATCTCAATAACGGTCAGGTGAGATCTGTCAAGACCCTTTCCGGAGGGCAAACTTTCCAGGCTGCGCTTTCTCTCGCTCTGGCTTTGGCCGATGAAGTTCAGCAACAGGTTAAAGCCAAACAGAACTTTTTCTTCCTTGATGAAGGATTTGGCTCCCAGGATAAAAATTCTTTGCAGGTCATTTTCCAGACTTTGAAGTCCCTGCGAAATGAAAACCGTATCGTAGGGATTATTTCTCATGTAGAAGAATTGCAGCAGGAAATTGATACGTACTTATTTATTTCCAATGAAGAAGAAAGTGGAAGTAGGGTAGTGGCTAGTTGGGAGGAATAGAGGCTATTTTAAGAAAAACACGGTGACACAGAGGTATTGATAATCAACTCATTACCTCCGTGCCTCAATGTCTCCGTGTTGAATTTTAAATTCTCTACCATTCTTTCATTTGATATTTCCCTGCCTCATCCAGCGAGAAAAACCATAACTCCAAGCCATTGGTAACCAACAGATGAGGGGCCTGAATCACAGAATTATACTGAGAAATCTGATTCAATGTATCCTGACTCAAGGGAACTTCCGGAGACTTGATTTCACATAAAATAAAGGGCTTGCCAAATGAATCATAAACCACAATATCAAAACGCTTTCGCAGTTTTTGATACCGGATTTCTTTTTCCACGCTGATTCGTCCTTTGCTGATTTCCTTACCCAAAATCATGTGCTGGATCAATTGTTGCCTCACATATTCTTCTTTCTGGAGAATGATCCATTTTCTTCGGATCATGTCCCAAACCTGAAGACTTCCCTCCCGGTTTTCAATTTTTATTGGATAAGTAGGAAAAACAAGCTCCATATTTACAGCTGTATTATAGCCTTCAATTTCATGATTCTTCCCTCAAATTCCCAATTTTGTTATCCTCCTCAGTTGGCATTCTCAAAAAATTATGGTTGATTCATTCCTATGATTATTTACAGTGTAACCGTATCAGTCGAAGCATCCTCCAGTCTGGAGTGGCTAACCTGGATGCAAAACGTTCATATTCCCGATGTGATGAATACCGGATATTTTTTTGAAAGTCATATCCAGGAACTACTCGACCCCATTCCCCAGCCAGGAATGGTAACTTTTAATATTCAATATCACTGCCGAAATATGAATGAATTAAAAGCTTATCAGGAGAATGATGCACCACGACTTCAACAGGACCATACCGATAAATTTAAAGACCGGTTTGTCGCTTTTCGTACCATTCTGAAAAGGTTATAAATCCTTTCTCCTTCCAATTTTTATTAATTTTACATTTAAATTTTTCTTCTTATGATAAAAACCATATTACCCATCCTTTTTTGTATAAGCATGCTCTGGACTTGTAAAAGCCAGCAAACTTCAGGTTCAGAAGCTCCAAAAGAAGGAGGAAAAACAGTTGAAGTCAGTGAACTAGCTGCTGGAAATTACTGCGGCGTAAATGAAGAATTACACAAACTCATTTCTTCAAAGGAAGAATTTGTAGATCTATGGAAAAAAGTTTATTCAACCAGAACTCCTCAGCCTACTGTTCCTGAGGTAAATTTTGAGGAATCTTTGGTTGTTGCCTGCTTTATGGGTATGAGAAACACCGGAGGATATAAACTTGAGGTTTCCAGCGTTAATAAGTCAGGGACTCAACTGGAAGTTATGCTTACTTATTCATCTCCTGGCAGCGGTTGTATGGTAACCGAAGCTTTGACTCAACCTTTTTATATAGGCAAAGTTGAAAAAGGAGATATTACAGATGCATCATTTTCAACAAAATCCCAGACTGTTAATTGTGATGAATAGATAATTTATATGCTCGTCATTAACCAAATATTCCAATACATTTTATCTCACTGCCCTAAAAACACGATTGTTATCTGGTTAATGACGAGTACCTTATCTTTGGCTTTGGGGCAAGATTTTAATGATTATCAAAGATTAAAATCGTCGGGACCCATTCCCGAAGATTTTCTCCTTTCATCTTCTGAAAAATACGAACAAAGCATAAACCAAATCTCTTCAATCGATAAAACGGATCAAGAAGCTGAAGGACAGTTTTATCAGGAAAGCCACTATTATATCAATCAATTGCTCCTCAGTGGGAAGGTTTTATTTAATGATCCGCTCAGCGATTATATCACAAAAGTAGGAAAGCATATTCTTAAAAATGATCCCGAGCTCCAAAAGGAGCTTCGTTTTTATGTAGTCAAATCTTCATCTGTAAATGCTTTTGCGACCAATAGTGGATTGATTCTGGTCAATATAGGGTTGTTGGCAAAAATAGAAAATGAAGCCCAACTGGCATTTATTTTATGTCATGAAATCAGCCATTATATCCACAAACATCCTTTAGACATTTACCTGAAAGTCAAAGAGTTGAATGAAAATAACAGAGGTTTTATGCGGAAAACTCCTGTTGAAGATATCCTGCTGGAAAGAAGTAATTATTCTAAGGAAAAAGAAATAGAAGCAGATTTTTATGGGTTGGAACTTTTTCTGAAAAGTGATTATAACATAGAGGCGATTGAGACGACTTTTAATCTTCTGAAATATGCCCACCTCCCTTTTGCGAATGATACTTTTGAAGTCAATTTTTTCGAATCAGGCTCGCTTAGATTCCCCAAAAACTACCATCTCAAAGATTTTAAAGATCCCCACACTTCCTATTTCCCAAATGATTTTTTCAGGACTACTCACCCCGATCCTGATGCTCGAAAAGATAGCCTTATAAAAAAATTATCTTCATTCGGAGGAGTAAGAGGGAAGAAAAAATGGTTTTTAAATCGCGACCAGTTTTTCCAAATAAGAAAAATCGCCAGATTTGAAAGCTGCTATTTATACCTGTATCAGCGAAAATACGAATCGGCCATTTACAATAGTTATGTATTGCTCAAAGAATTTCCTCAAAGTTTTTATCTGAAAAAGATTATTGCACAGTCGCTGTATGGACTCACAAAATATGCTTGTTCTGGTCAGTTTTGGGATGTTCATCGAAGTTATGAAGAAATTGAAGGAAGTATTCAAGGACTTTCCTTTCTGATTGAAAACCTTAAAAATGAGGAATTAAATACTGTATCTATCATTTATAACTGGAACCTCTACCAGGAAGCTCCGGATGATATCGAACTGGAAATGATGCTGGATGATCAAATGCAGGAATTAGGCCGAAATTATATCAGCGATATATCCTTCTTTTCTGATAGCCTTCCTCAAAAAATGGATAGCCTGAGAGAAGATTTTGCCTATATCCGTTATGCCATTTCGGATTTGTTCAGGGATAGTCTTTTTGTTTCCAGGCTACAAAAAAATATTTCTATGGGTTCCCGGGAACAAAATTTTAAAAATTATGAATCCCCTTTTCAGTTGTATAAAAAACGAAAGTCAAAAAAGAAACTACGACTGAATGGATTTAACCTTGGCCTGGATACCGTCGTTTTTGTTGAACCCTTTTATCAACGAATTGATGATCGTAAGAAAAACGCCATGCAGTTTCTTGAATCAGAAGCCAATGGTAAAAACTTCATCCATCTTTTGACCTCTCATTCAGAGGCTGTAGGTCTTGAACATACGATGCTGAGTACCAAAGAATTGGACAAAACCGATATTCTCACTTTTCAGGATTTGGCTTTGTTAAATGAATGGATTTATGAAAGGATATATAGTGAAAATCTACAAATGGTCAGTATCAATTATGAGGAAGTCAGGCGTTTAAAAGAAAAGTTTGGTACTCCTTATTTTGTATGGTCAGGAATCGTTTCTCTTACCCGTCCCAGAACAGGAAAAGCCCTGGTTATGTCAGCGGGAGTGATTTTTTTCCCGATTCTCCCTTATTCCTTCTATTATTTATTTTCCCCCAATCACGATACTTTTTTTTACACCATTGTATATGATATAGAATCGGGAGAAAATTTGTTGCTTTACCCCAAACTTACAAAAATGAAAGATCGTTCTGATGTATTAAATTCAATGGTATACGATCTGATTTATCAAATTAAAACTCCGTGAAAAATCCATCCAGGAAAGTTCCGATTCTTCTTACTTCCGTTTTTATCATAGCAGTTTGCGGTATTCTTTACGAACTACTCATTAGTAGTATTTCCTCTTATTTTCAGGGAAGCAGTATTCTTCATTTTTCGATAGTGATTGGTCTTTTTCTCTCTTTTATGGGAGTAGGTTCATTTATTTCCCGTTATATACAATCCAACCTGTTAAACTGGTTTATCATTTTCGAGATTTTATTAAGCATTATTGGAGGGCTATCTACTTTTGTCCTCTATTTTGCCTTTTCACTGACTCCCTATTTTTATGGATTTGCCTTTATCCTCATTGCTCTTTTGGGAACTATGATTGGTCTGGAAATTCCTATTCTCACAAGAATTGTCAGAGAACACGAAAGTTTAAAAGATGCAATGGCCAAGGTACTTTCATTTGATTATCTGGGTTCTTTACTGGCATCGGTAATTTTTCCACTCGTCTTATTGCCGAGCCTGGGACTTATGAGAACCGGTTTTATCATCGGTGTCCTAAATCTTTCCGTAGCTATTCTCAATATATATTTGTTTCGTGCAGATTTACCCTCTCCCAGACAATTATTAATCATTTGCTGGTCTGTACTGGTCATTTTGGGAAGTGGGTTTGTGTATTCTTTTGAGATCAATACATTTTTTGAGCAGTTTCTTTATCGGGATCAGGTAATGCTTTCCAAACAATCTGCCTATCAGCAAATTGTGGTAACCAAATGGAATCAGGACATTCGATTATTTATTGATGGGAATATCCAGTTTTCATCTATGGATGAGCACCGTTATCACGAACCCCTCGTTCATTTGCCAATGCTTCTGGCGCAAAGCCGGGAAAACATTCTTATTTTAGGAGGAGGAGACGGACTTGCTGCCCGCGAAGTATTAAAATATCCGGAAGTAAAAAAAATCGACCTTGTAGATCTTGATCCTGCGATTACAGACCTTGGAAAAAAACATCCTATTTTTACACAGCTCAATCAAAATGCGCTTAATAGTAATAAAGTACATATCTTTAATCAGGATGGATATAAGTTTGTGGAAGAAAGTTCTGACTTTTATGATGTAATTATTATTGATCTTCCGGACCCAAATAATATCAGTCTAAGCAAATTATACTCGCAGGAATTTTATAAATTACTTCAGAAAAGAATATCGGTGGGAGGAACCATGATTACTCAGTCAACCTCTCCCTATTACGCACCAAAGGCATTTTGGTGTATTCACAGAACAATTGAAGGTGTATTTCCAGCCTGTTTGCCCATCAACGTTTTTGTACCATCTTTCGGTCAGTGGGGTTTTAATATAGCGATACAGCAGCCTTTTCCATCAGAGAAAATCACAGAAAATGAAACAAACATCAAAAAATGGGCAATAGAAAAACTGGAAAAACAAGTTGAAAATCAACAAAAAAACATAGATTTTAAGCATTTGAATAAAGAAATCATTTACGCGCTATTTACTTTTGATGAAGAAGGAAAAGAGATGGAGGTTGAAACGAATCGACTCGATAATCAAATTCTTGCCCGATATTATGAATCCAGTTGGGAACAATGGAGATAATTAGAAAAATAAATGATTCGCTTGTCATTTTATTCATAAAAAAGTATATTTAAAAACAACGTATTAAAAACACAATTTTCCTTTCCCACCATAACATTAACTTCTCTACCTAACAACAACATTTAAGAAATTTAACCCCTTGTTTTAGTAATCACTCTAAATGAATGGACACCCGTATCGTTTTTCTATTAATGCTGAAGGATCGATTCAGTGAAGATGAAATTGAAAAACTGGCGCTTGAAGCTTCAGAACAAATCAAGTATTCTGTCCAATTTTTGGCTGAAGACTTGAAAATGATGGGATTTTCAGAAGAGCATGCGAACCTGACTGCGACCCAAATCGCTCCAAAGCCTATTTTATATTCTTTTATCATCAGAAATAGGATTTTAGATAATCCGGTTTTAGCTCCTCTTTTTCCCGATACTCAGGAGGGAAAAATAAAAGAATTGGCTTATCGAAAGCTTCAATATCAATTATTAGCTCCCGAGTTTACAGCCTTTTTATTTGATCAAATCATTGATGAGTATAACCCTGAGAATGAATCGACCCCGGTGAAAAAAATGATCGACGAGGCAAGAGAATCTATGTCAGATCAGCCCGATTTTTATTTCAAAAAAATCCACCGCCTATGGAATATTTGCTGTGAAAATAAAGGGAATATTCAGGAGAGAGTTATTGAAGAAAATCTGACGGCCTTGAGTCTTTTAATTCCCCTGATTACCAGCCACTTAAAAGCAGGATCGGGTAAGCAAGAAATAGAGGATTTGCTTTATACAGTATCCGACGTACTGACTCATGAACAAATAGCGAGCAATGCATTTAATAAAGGAAAATTTAGTAATACTCTTTTTAAGCGGCCCGTGGATTATCTTGATTTTATCCTGGGAAATAATGCGCAAGTACAGGATAATGCTAGAGATGCTGTTGCCCGTGGAATATTGCGAAATCAGGGATTATTGATGGTTTCGATCAGTCAGTACATGATTATTCGTTCTCCTTTCTATTATGATCGCTCTGCAGAAAGTTACAACTTATTAAAAAAGCCGGGGATAAATCCTATTAGAAAGATTTTATTGAAAAATCCAAAACTCATACAACTCATTCGATTTTTTGAATTAATTGTGAGAACTGGTGATGATGTTGGAGACCTCGAATTGGATACTCATACTCAAACACCCAATTGTGTTTTGCTGGGCGAGCAGGGATTAGCAACAATGTTAAAGGCTTCGGGTATTGAAGGAGAAAATCAGAACAATTCAGATATTGATCCCGAAGGAATTTTAAAGGAAAACTTTGTCGAGTTCTTTCAGCGAGTTGTCAAAGGAGCTTCACCAAATGCTCAATTGCTTCGGGAACTCAAGGAACTGAAGTTCCTGGGAATGAAACAAATAGGAGTAAAAACAGATCTTACTTCT
This sequence comes from Bacteroidota bacterium, assembly GCA_020438265.1. Classification (GTDB taxonomy): domain Bacteria; phylum Bacteroidota; class Bacteroidia; order J057; family J057; genus JAGQVA01. Next base: position 15,585 of record JAGQVA010000016.1, on the reverse strand, counting down.
GTTGATGATGGTCATTTATTAGGTCGAATCCTTAATGAAGTGGCTTATGGGGCAATTTTCAATGCGATATTTAATGATAACGATGCTGAAGAAATGGGCAATGCTCTTATGCAGGAATCAATCAATTAACCTTACAAAATATTTCCTATCCGTGGACAGTCTCACTTTTTCCATAATTGGAAATGACCTCTCCTTCATATTCAAGAAAATCTTCCCAACGCTTATCTATATCTACATTGGGGCAAAGTTCGCGCGCCAACTTAAGAAACATTGTATAATGTCTGGCTTCTGAAATCATTAGCTTATGGTAAAAATCAGCCAGATCTTTATCACTGATATTTTCAGATAAAACTTTAAATCTTTCACAGCTTCGCGCTTCAATCATTGCTGCAAAAAGTAGTTTGTCAGCAAGACTTTCCTCTTTTCCTTTTCCTTTTACTCTGATAAATTTAACCAACTCATTCACATAAGAGTCTTTTCTTTCTCTGCCTAGTTCGTATCCCCTCTCAACTATTTTCTTATGCACCATCCGAAAATGCCCCATTTCCTCTTGAGCCAAATCAGCCATTTTGGAAACCAAATCAGGATATTCAGGAAACTGAACAATTAAAGAAATAGCCGAAGACGCTGCTTTTTGTTCGCAATAAGCGTGGTCGGTGAGAATTTCATCAATATTTCCCTCTACAATATGCTTAACCCACAAAGGGTCAGTTTTCATTTTTAATTTTAACATAAGCCAATTATCATCTTACAAAAATAAAAAATCCATATAGATTACAAATATTTATTGATTCAAGTATTAACTTGGGAATGCGAAAAAACAGCAAATGATAAAAATAAGCGAAAGGCCTATACTGGATCAGGAAAAAGAAAAATTGCAGAATATGATTCCTGGTTTCTGGAAACGTATTGAAGGATTTATCATCAAGTTTCTTTTGATATTTATGATCAGTATGCTTCCCTTATTATTTATTGGGGAAATATTAAATACTCCTTTCTTTAATAAAGGATGGTTTGCCTTCCTCTGGTCTTTAGTCAGTATATTGATTGCTTTGCTTTTAACCTGGCGGGAGGAAAAAAGCAGATCTGTCATTATCAAAGAATTGGAAGAAGGATTGGTAAAACAGATCAATTGTCAGGCAAATCAGGTTTATATGATGGAAATATCAGGATCACTCGGAATTGTATACATTTTTCCTTGTAGTGCTAATCAAACCCTCATTTTTAATGATCAGCTGTTGGAAATTTTTGAGCAAGCTCCTGATACATTCCCAAATACTAATTTTGAACTGGCGCTTTCTCCAATAAGTCAATACGTTTTAGATATTCAAATCAATGGTGAATTTTTGATTCCCAAAATTGGAACATTAAAAATTCCTTCCCTCCAAAAGTCAATTAAGGAAAATCATTATCTGATGATTGAACAGCCCCTTTCTGATATTATCGACATTCAATCAGAAGATGAATAAGGAAATGACTATTAGCTATTGAAACTGCCCGTCAAATAATTCATAAGAAGCAGTCCCGTCTTTTTCTATTTCCAGAGCGAAAATCAAACTTCCGGTTGATCTGTCATATTTTCCATGTTCTCCTAAATCCCCTCCTCCTGAAACCAAAAATGGAGTTCCTCTCACTACCCCCTGCCCAAAATCTAACTCATCAATGGTCAACAT